>JAHJMX010000001.1 GCA_018821175.1 Patescibacteria group bacterium | reverse complement strand
ATATGCCAAACAGATTACGTTAGCTTTTTTCGCAGATAATCTATTTGCAAGTCCAGGAGTTATATCAGATTCATGTAAAACAATTGGAATTTTCAAGAAATGTGCCGCATAAATTACAGGGATACTCACAAAACCACCTTTGCTGAAAACAACTGCAGGTTTGAATTTTCGTAGTGTAAAAAAGGATTGTATTACTCCAATTGGGATTTTGAAGAAATCTATAATGTTTTCAAAAGAGAAATATCGCCGTAATTTGCCAGTGGCAACAGCTTTATACGGTACACCAATTTCCGAAATCATTTTAGATTCTGGTCCTTTTTTAGAACCAATATATAGAATTTCCAAATCCGGAAATTCCTTTCTAATCTTCTGGATTATAGCGACGTTGGGGATAATATGTCCTCCCGTTCCCCCGCCCGTGAAAACGATGCGATTCATAAGCAGTTGTATATTTTGATATGTTCAAAAGTACTCCAATTCCGATCAAAGTTGCAAGAATTGAGGATCCTCCATAACTAATTAGTGGAAGAGTAATACCTGTTACTGGCAATAAAGCAGTATTTACACCAATATTAATAAAGGCTTGTGCTGTGATTAATGTTGTAATTCCAGTGGCAACAAGCATAGAGAATCGATCCGGGGCCCTATTTGCTATGCGATATCCTCGGTATGCAATAATAAAATATCCAAAAACTACTATTATAATACGTAAAAATCCGAGCTCCTCAGCTGATGCGGCAAAAATAAAATCGTCTGATGCTTGAGGCAACCAATATGACTTTTGTACGCCTTGAGTTAAACCTTTTCCCCAAAGTCCACCACTTCCAACAGCGATATTTGCTTGTTCAGATTGCCAACAATAATCTTCTACACAATCTTTATCTATTGCGACATAAGCCATAAAACGTTCACGTACATGAGTTACATTTACAACTACCATCATTGCTATCAAAAAAGCGGCAAATGCACCAAGTAAAAGATGCCTGATTTTAGCTCCAGCTACAAAATAAATTGCAACAGCAGTAATTGTAATTACCATCGCAGATCCTAAATCAGGTTGTAATACAATCGGTAAAAGTACCGCACTTGTTATCACGGTAAATGGTAAAAACCCTTGTTGAAAACTCCCAACATCCTTAACTTTTTCTTCAAGCCATCGGGCTAAATAAAAGATTAATGCAAGTTTTGCGTATTCAGTTGGTTGTAAAGATGCATTGAAAATGAAAATCCAACTTCTTGCGATAGTGTTGTTACTAGATCCGAAAATTAATACAAATAAAAGTAACAATATGAATCCAATGAACATCGGAGCAGCAACTTTTTTCCAAAATTTATAAGGAATTTTCGCGCAAATCACCAGCGCTATAAGCCCAATAACCACTCTTACGATGTGTTTACGAAAAAGAAAATAACAGTCCACTCCTTCAAGTTCGCAGTTTGGATATAAAATGTCAGGAGCAGATAGTTGAATTGATTTTGGAACTCCAATACTAGTAATCATTACAATCCCAAAAAGTAGTAAAGCAAGTGTTGTTCCAAGTATCAATTTGTCAGACTTTTCCTTGACCATAAATGCGTATTATTTAGCCTGAAAATAGTACATCATAGTTTTTGTGGAATCAAATTTTTGTGTATACTTTGATTAAAGTTATTACATTTGAAAAATATGAAGAAAATTCATTTAAAAAATATTGTCGATGTTCTTGCAATAACACTGTTGATTTTTTTGGTTGATTTCGCCACTAAGGCAAATGCGCTTCAGTATTTGCGAGAACCTTTAATAATTATTCCAAATTTCCTAAAATTCACGCTGCAATACAATACAGGCGTGGCTTTTAGTATAGGAGTGCCTTACATTTTACAAATTGTGATAACTCCTATTTTCCTTATTTTAGGCTTTTATTTTGTTGTGCAGAATTTTGATATTTCAAAATGGCAAATTTATACACTTACTGGAGCAATAATTGGTGGAGCTATAGGGAATTTTGTAGATCGCATAGTGTATGGGCATGTTATTGATTTTATATCAGTTGGACAATTCCCGGTTTTCAACATTGCTGATATCGCGATTACCCTTTCTATCTTTATTTTTTTACTATTTTATGTTAAAATAACACGAAACAGTTAAACAAAAATTTACTTATTTATTATGGAAAACGAAATTACAGAAGAACAATCTGTCGCATACGATGCTCCAAAATTCAGCTTCCTTTCGCTAATTACACGATCAATTGCGGGTTTTGGTGGAGGTATAGCAGGGACTTTGGTTTTGCTTATTATTTGGATGTTAAGTAATTCGGTGCTTGCTCCAGTAATGGCTCCAGCAGATGAAATTGTCGAATTAGACCCATTGTTTATTTTTGTGTTAATGGGAATGATTTTTATTTCTACATTAGTTTCAAATATGGTTGGTCCACTTTTGATTTCATTTACACAAAAAGAAAGATATCAACGGACCGCTACCGCATTATTCCAAATTTTCATTATAAATATAATAATATTTTTAATTACAATCCCGGTTTATCTTTTTTCTTCAGGATTTGGGATCCAATTCCTTTCATATGCTGCGGGGCTTCAAATTTCATTCAGTATTCTTGCCAGTGCACTTGTTTTTGAAATAGTTTCAAACTTTAAATATGCACTTGTTGGTGTTTATGGGACTATCGTTGCAATCTTAAGTGGAATTGCGATTAATATTATGTTCTATCAAGCAACAGGAAGCGCGACTGTGCTTTTGTTTGTTGCCTTACCACTATTGTGGGGTGGAGTTGGTTTTACATCTGGAATTGTGACAATGCTTTACAATTGGATGGTTTCTGTTTGGGGAAATGATTTCCTTGCTACTTCGCAATCTTTTTCAAAAGACTATGGAATTGCTGAAGAACCTATTGAAGTTGAAGTTGATGAAAAAGTTGAAGATACAGAAGGGATAGATTTCCTGAGACACGATGGACACGATCAATAAAAAGCATTTATTATTTCAAATTGTCATGGATGGCTTTTAGCATGATTTTTTTTGGTGCTTTCTGATTTGTCCAAAGTTCAAATTGTGCGAATCCTTGATATGCGAGCATTTTTTCTCCAGTTATAATTGTGGCTCCTTTTTTTTGGCCGTCTTTCAATATGCGGGTCATCATTGGATTATAAATCATTTCCATTATCGTCATTGATGATTTTAATAGCTCTTTTGGTATAATCTCGATTCCATCTGGATCACCGAGTCCGGCAGACGTCGCTTGGATGATAATATCTGGATTATGTTGTGCGAAATCGCTTAAAGCCCCAAATCTTACTCCGAATTCTTCAGCAAGTTTTTGTGCTTTCTCAACTGTACGATTCAAAATAATAATTTCACTCGCTTTATTTTCTTGCATTGCAAAAATTGCTGCACGGCAAGCGCCTCCAGCTCCTAAAATTACAACTTTTTTCCCCTCGATCGGGGTTTTATCAAGAATAGCATCTTGAATTCCAATCCAATCCACATTGGTTCCAAAAAGCTTTCCATTTTTACTCACAATCGTATTTACTGCCATAATTTTTTTTGCGAAATCGCTTATTTCATCAAGATATGCCATGATAGTTTGCTTATGGGGCTGCGAAATACTAAGACCTTTGATATTTCCATTTTTGACTCGCTCTACAAAAGTTTTCAAATTTTTTGGTAAAACATCAAAAGCTTCATATTTTGCATAAATTCCAAGTTCGTGGAATCCAGCGTTATGCATTGGGGGAGATAGTGTATGCTTTGCTGGATGACCAACAAATCCGTAAATATCCATATTTTAAAATGTTTAAATCAGGTTGCTCAAAGCCCATTCTAATTTACTTAATGAGATAAAGGCAAATTATGCGTGAACCCACTTGAAAAACAAGCCATTTCTTGGTATAATCTATAGATAAAAATAAAAACAAAAACGGCAAATATCTCATGAGTAATTTAATAAATTTTCTTTTAAATATTCAAACTGCAAGTGCACAAGGCCTTACCGGAGGTGCTGTCGCAGATGAAACTGGAAGCCAGATTACAAGTTTGGTCGATTTTTTTGTTATAAAAATACCTTCATTTATTGCAGCCCTTGTAGTTTTTGTTATTTTTTATTTTCTTGCGAAGGCGATTAAGACTATCGTTGAAAACAAAGTAGGAGAAAATATGGAGGAGCATCAAGAAGTTAAGATTTTAGCTGGACGTACAGCTTCAACTACTACAATTATCGTTGGAACTACTGTGGCCCTTAATATCGCAGGTATAGATCTTACAGCTATTATAGCTGCGGTTGGATTTGGAATAGGTTTTGCGCTTAAAGATATCATCATCAACTTTTTTGCTGGAATTATGATTTTGGCTCAAAAACAGTTTACTATTGGTGATTTTATTAATATTGAAGGAACTGTTGGAAAAATTGTCGAAATTCAATCTCGCGCTACTATTTTACAAGCTCTTGATGGGACTCGAGTTATTGTTCCAAATGCAGAACTTTTTATGAAACAGGTTACAAGCTATACAAGTAATGTTTTTCGTAGAATTGAGATCCCAGTTGGAGTTGAATATGACACTGATTTGAATTTAGCTGTGCAAACTTGCTACAAAGCTCTGAAGTCAACTAAAGGGATTTTGATTGAACCAAAACCGATTGTTCTTGTTGATGAATTCGGTGAAAGTTCTATCAATCTTAAAATTCGCGCTTGGGTTGAATCTCGTGGTGGGTGGCTTCGTATTAAAAGTAATCTTGCGATTAATATAAAAAGCGAATTTGATGCCGTTGGTATTGGAATTCCATTCCCAATTAGGACGGTTGTTTTTGATAAAGATGCAGCGGATTCAAAAGCTGTACGTGCTGAATTGCGTGAAAAAGCTTTAAGTGAAGCTATCGAAAATTCTGGAGAGAATAAGACTGTAATGCCTACTCACAACTTTGTTCAAGCGGCGCCAGTATTGGCTCCAGTTGCTATCCCAGTTCAAGCAGAACCAAGTCCTGCTCCGGTTGTTCCAGTTGCTCCAGTTGTACAACCACAGATTTCTACTGCAATTAATAAGGACCGTGGTGGTGCTGCATTTTTAACTAGGCAGTAAGAGTTAATTTATTTTTATTGCAATAACAAAAAACCCTCACTTTAGAAGCGAGGGGGATTCCTATTCTATCGACGACATCTATTTTGTGATGTCAGAGAATTTATTTTGGAATTTATTTTTGTTTTTAAGGAGACTAATCCCATTTTTGTACTGCTTTGTTTTGGCGAATTTTTTATGGTCACTGCCTCGAGACCGTCTGTTTACGTATATTCACATGTGCTTAAAGCTACAAGGAAGATACCAGACTAAAGTTTTTGGTCGGTTCTCCTTAGTCACTGGAGAACCATCGCAGAGCAGAATATGGGAACGATTGATCTTTCAATCACTCTACATTCTCTGCTACTATCTTCTTGTTTTCAAATGTCTAAATAATTTTGATTCGGTGAGGGCATAATATAGTTACTTTCATATCGAGTGTTTCATTACATTGTAACTAAATAGGGTAGGCCCGTCAAAGTATTACCATAGACACATCTATTACATGTTTTATGCGTATGAAGGTTGAAGGTTTAAAAAGCGCTTTAATCAAAGAAAAGGATGATATCGTCGAGGTGATAGAAAAAGCCTTAGAAAGTCATCAAAAAACTTTGCAAGAGAAGGATGTTTTAGTAATCACAAGTAAGGTTCTAGCTGTTTGTCAGGGGCGAATTGATAATATTGATGGTAATTGCAGTTATAAGGAAGGTGCATTTAAAAATTTGATTCAGAAAGAAGCTGGGGAGCTTTTTGAAACAGACTTTGGTTACCTTACTCTTAATGAAGGGCATTTAATCCCTAATGCTGGTATTGATAGATCCAATGTCCCAAAAGGCAAAGTTGTTCTTTGGCCAGAAAATTCTCCTCAGGAAGCAAAGCGAATTCAAGAAATTTTGCGTAAAAAATACAATTTAAATAATCTGGGAGTTATTATCTCTGATTCTACTTGCTCTCCATTACGGCCTGGGGTTCATTCAATTTCTATAGGGAATTTTGGTTTTGAAGGAGTAGAAGATTGTAGAAAACATCACGATTTATATAATAACGAGATGAAAGTTACTATGAAAGCAGTCGCGGATAATTTGGCTACTGCCGCTTCTGTTGTTATGGGAGAAACAAATGAAAGCACACCATTCGTGATTATAAGTGATGCGCCGGCTAAATTTACAAATAAGGCTCAAGAAGAGCATACTATTGAAGTTGATAAGGATCTTTTCTTTGGTATATATAACGATAAATTTAAAAAGTTCGCATCTAATAAACATTATAAAGAATAAAGATGTATAAAATTGCCGTACTTGCATCAACAAACGGAACTGATTTACAAGCTATTATTGACGAAATAAATGCTGGAAAAATGGAGGGGATAGAACTCAGCGCTGTTATTTCGAACAAAAAGCATTGCTATGCTCTCGAACGTGCGAAAGAGCAGGGTTATGACACGTATTTTGTTAGTGCTAAGGATAAAACTCGCGAAGAATTTGATCGTGAAGTTGCAATTATTTTGAAGGAAAAAGATGTAGATTTGATTTGTTTAGTTGGTTATATGCGGATTTTATCCGGATGGTTTGTGTCCGAGTTTGAAGGCAAAATCATCAATGTTCATCCTGCAATTAATATGGAGAAATATGCTGGGCCTGGTGCGATGAATTTAAATGTGCATAGCGCCGTGATCAAAAATGGCGAGAAAGAAAGTGGCTGCACAATTCATTACGTGACTGAAGGTGTAGACGAAGGGCCGATTATCGCGCAGGCTCATGTGGCTGTTGATGAAGGAGAAACGCCGGAGGCTTTGAAGGCGAAAGTTCAGGCGCAAGAAAAACTCTTGTATCCAGAAGTGATTAGGGGATTTGCTAGAGGGGAGACGTAGGGTTGTCCCGTCCTGGGACGGGATTTTTTATGTATGTGGAATAGAGGGGGAGCGCACGATTTTTCGTCATGCAATTCTCCCCCTCTGTTTATTCCTCGTCATTTTGCTCATTTTTAAGGGGCGTTCTCGTTATTCGAGGGCGAATACTACTCTTGTTTCGGAGTTTATGTCAAATCCCTCCCGGGAGGGATTTTTGCCTCAGGATAAAAAAAAGACCCAGCTTGCATATTCTGAGCTAGGTCTTTTCCTTAAATAACAAATAATATATCTCTACTAAATACTTTCTATATAATTTTTAATTAGTGAAAGTCCCTTTCTAATATCATCTTCTGTTGATACGTATGAAAAACGGACGAAATCATCTCCAAAAAGACCAAATACTGTTCCTGGAAGGATGAGGACGTGCGCTTCTTTCATTAATCTATCGCATAATTCATCTGCGGTAATAGACAATTTATCCAAAATTTCGCGTACATTAACCATAAGATAAAATGCTCCTTTTGGTGAATGGCAATGCATTCCAGGAATTTCGTTAACAAGTGAAACCATTAAGTCACGTCTTTTCTTATATTCGCTAAGCATGTAATCAACTTGATCTTGTGGCCCAGTAATAGCTTCTAAAGCTGCATATTGTGCAATTGTGTTTGTACAAGAAGTGTCGTTACAAGCAAGTTGTTCAATGTATTTTGCCATTTCTTTATTACTAGTTACTGCCCATCCAATTCTATAACCTGTCATTGCGTATGTCTTAGAACATCCATTCAATATAACTGTTCGTTCTTGCATTCCAGGGACACTTGTAATTGAAATATGCTTTCCTTCATGAACCATCCTGTCGTAAATTTCGTCTGATAAAACCCAAAGATCATTATCAATAGCGATTTGTGCAATCTCCTCAATTAGCTCTTTGGTATATACTCCTCCTGTTGGATTTTGTGGGGAATTCAAAATAATCATTTTAGTTTTTGGCGTAATAAGCGCTTTTAAATCTTCTGCTGTAAAATTAAATCCTTTATCTTCTCTTAGTTGTATTGGTACCATTTTTCCTCCTAGATATTGT
>JAHJMX010000036.1 GCA_018821175.1 Patescibacteria group bacterium | reverse complement strand
CTAATTTCCCTTTGTTTTCAGTTCCATCCAATTCAATTAACTTTTTGTCTAATCCAGATTGATCAAAAATGTCATCACCAATTATAGCCGGTTTGATAATGTCTTTTACATTAGCAACGGCTTTTAAAACTCCCTGTCCCATATACTTTGACTTATCTCCGTCTCGAAGTTCCACAGCTTCATGGACACCAGTTGATGCCCCACTTGGAACAATTGCACGTGCCATATGAGTTGCACTGAAAATCTCAACTTCAACAGTTGGGTTCCCTCTTGAGTCTAGAACTTGCCGTGCTTTTAAATTTGTTATTTGTGTCATTGGAAAATTAAGTTAGTTTGTCTTGGGATTATGACTGTTTAGCCACTTAAACAAACTAATATGAAATGCTAAAAAACTCAAGCAGCTTCTTTTGCGTTTAAGCTTAAAATGCATTACAATTCCCGCGCGTGATTATTAACTTTTATGATATGAAAATTCAATGGCATGGAGAGACATGCTTCACTTTTAAAGGGAAATATACAGCAACTTGTATTGATCCATATGCTAATGGGAAGCACAATTTGAAATCCGTAGATGCTGCGTCAATTATGTTGACAAACGATTATGATGGAGGGGCACAATTAGTTCCTGGATCAGAAAAAGCAATAGTCTTCAATTGGCCTGGAGAATATGAAGTGCAGGACACAACAATTATTGGTATTCCTGCTTATACAAAGGAAAAAGAAGAGGGTGATACTGCAAAAGGACGTATTGTTATTTTTAGTTTCATGCTTGATGGTATTCGCATGTGCCATCTTGGGGAGCTTGGTGTTGAGCTTGATGACATTGGGTTAGAGAAAATTGGAGCTGTTGATATTTTGATGGTTTCTGCTGGAGGAAATAATGTACTTGACCCAAAAAAGATGCATGCTACCATTGAACAAATTGAGCCTCGTGTTGTTATTTTTATGAATCATACGCCTGCTGATTTAGAAGCTGTAGTTAAGGAAATTGGCATTCAAATGCCTGAGCCGATAGATTCATTCAATGTACAAGAAAAAAGTCAATTACCTGAAGAAAGGACAGATTTTGTTGTATTGAATGCTGTGTAGATGTTTTTTGGAAAATTTATATTAAAAGTCCCCATAGTTTAATGGATAGAACGAGGGCCTCCTAAGCTCTAAATGGCGGTTCGATTCCGCCTGGGGGCACCATTTTTTTTGTAAGGTTTTGTTTCACAACAAGTTGTAAGTTATGCTTTGAGGTACGCTGTTTTTGTAATAGTTGTGCTTGACAGTTTTTACAATTGTAGTATACTAACCTCTTTTAAAATTTACAATTTGATCAGATATATATATGAGTAAGCAAAAACGTACGTATAGCTTGAAAGAGGGATTGAGGATCATTCAAGGCGGGTTGAGTGAAGAGGTTACAAGTGTGGCAGATGATAAAGAGAGGCCAATCCAGAAAGAGACTGGGGCCAGGGTGAAAAAAGTTACCGCGCCTATTGGTACTGTGAAAAGTACTCCTGAAATATCCCAACCGAAACAAACAAGTGTCTCTGTAGGAGGCGAATCTGGTGAAGGATTGGGGGCTCCACAAATGAAACCGAAAGGTCGCAGACGCGGGGATACAAAAAAGCTTACACCTGTAGATTTGTTCCAGAATTTTCCAAAATACGAGGAAAGTAACCAGCAGAAGATTGGTTTTATGCATCAAATTTTAGGAATGAAGCAAGAAGTTGAAAATCGGCCAGTCGACAAGGCCCCTGTTGAAAAACCACGCAAGAAAAAACATACGCCGACAAAACAGCTTAGTGTTGCAATTCCTGATGAAAATCTTTACTCCAATGGGGGTGCAACTCCACCGTCTGAGGAGTCTCAAGTTTTCATGATTGGAGATGACGATATTCAGGAAATTACGCCTGAACCTGTTGATGATTCACCAACCAGCGTTGTTTCTATGGATGCGATTTTTCGAGGGAAGACAAATGAATATAATCCAGAATCGTTTATTGATGCCGATGAGACACATAGCCCGGTTCTAGATTTTACAAAAAAGGAAATTAAACATGAGCGTTTAGCTAATTTATCCGATTTAATTGTTGATATAACAAATGTTATTGATGGTACTTTTGAGATAAAAAATTCTAGTACTGCACAGATTTTGCTTGCGAAAGATCAGTTAATTGATTCTGTTAAAAACAAATTTCCAGCTTTATTTAATGTGGCTGATCAAACTCCTGAGTTCATGGAGGAGCTTGTTGTCTTAACATTGATGAATTGGATCTCAAATAAAAAGGATAACAAGGAGATTGTTGGGACATATATTCAGCAGCAAATTAATCAACAGGTAGACAAAATGTGCCAAAAATATTGGCTTGTTGGTAATGGTGAAGCTAGCGATTTAAATTTATCGGTAGATCAACTCTCTGCAATGTTGGATGATCGTGATAAAAAAATGGCTATTATGACAACTAAACAAATGCTTCAACAAGATCTTTTTGAAAGTATTTGTCAAAGTGAGGATTGGATTAAGATGTACGCTTTCTTCTTAATACAAGGTAAGCCAAGTGATTTTGGTCTTGGTGAGATTAAAGTTAAAAGTATGATAAAAGGATCAATAGATGTAGATCAAGGTGGCAATGTGAATAAAGTTTGGAAAATGATTGAAAATTATCATTTCGCAAAAAATTCTTCAGCAAATCCAAACGGAGAGTCTCATAAGTTTAGAAATGCAATTATGGGAGTTTTAGGGATTGCGGCAGCTGCGACAGCTGGTATTTATGGTTATTCGAAGATGAATTCTGGCTCAAACAATACAAAATCGAATGAAGACGATAGTACTTTGGTGGCGAAAAACATTTTTCCTGCCGCGATGAAGGGGTCTCCTGCGCCAATGGATAACAAAAGACCTGAGCCTAAAATGGTTTCTGGTGTTATGGATGTTAAGAAAATTGATGATCCTGTGATTCCTAATTTGCCATCGAAGCCGAAAGTACATGTATTGCCGAATGCAAATCAACCAAGTCAGATTGTATCTGGAGTGATTGAAGTGAAGCCAGTCCACCCAAGAAAGCCAAAAGTTCCCGAGGTGGCAGAAGTTGCTAAATCTGAAGGAATTGGACTTGTGAAAATTGACATCCCTTCTTTATCTAAAATGAAGGATGGGCAATATAAAGAGATGTATATTGATCAGGAATTGACTCTTGAAAATGCTCGCCCCCGCTCGATCACAGGGTTTATTGAAATGCGCTTGATGAAAGAGGCGAAAACTTCAAAGCAAAAACGTGCATACAGAAAACATTTAGAGAAACTTGAGAAAGGTTGGCTTATTTATATGCGCCAGCTTGAGCTTCGCGTTAAAAAGCAAAAGGAAAAAGGAGAACCTATAAGCGACAAAGATGCTGCTGAGCTTGCTTATTGGGAAACATATAAAGTTAATTATAG
The DNA here is from genome assembly GCA_018821175.1 of Patescibacteria group bacterium. Classification (GTDB taxonomy): domain Bacteria; phylum Patescibacteriota; class Gracilibacteria; order UBA1369; family PNNO01; genus JAHJMX01. The sequence goes on along the minus strand of JAHJMX010000036.1, from coordinate 1,909 downwards.
TAGTAATTACAGTAAGGCGAGATATTTGGAAAAAAAGCATAGAAAGTTGATGGAAAAAGGAAAGAAAAATAGTAATTACAAGCGTTATCAGGAATATGCAGATATGGGAACTTCTCTTATGGAAGGGCTTCACACCTTGAATCCTGAAATTGCTAGTGTAAATCAGGTAGAAAATTATCAGAAATTTAGGATCGCCGATCGCAATGGGAATGTACTTGAATATTTATACGAAGTTAGCGGCGAGATGGGGCTTGAACGCCCAGATATTGCCAAAGTGGTTGCTGAAACACCAGCTCCAGCAATAAAAGCAAATCCAAAGAGCAAAATGGTTTCTGGAACAATTGAAACGCAATTTGAACTTTGTAGAGAAAGTGATCAAAAGATTTCACATACTGTTTCTCAATTGGAAAATGTGTTTGAACAAGCGCCAAACGTTAGTCCTTCTATGGATTTCATGGGGGCGGCAAATGCAAATACAGTTGACTCGATGGATGGTTATTATCCAGACCTGTTCCCTTGGGAACGTAAAGCTGCACTTGCATCTTTGAAAGAGAGGGAGCATCTTTCAAATCAGCATGAGTTTTCCGCAGCGCCATTAGTTGAGGAAATTGTTATTGATGCTAGCGACTGGGAGGCTTCATCTGATTTGCCACAGACAGATTTATATGCTAATTCAATCGACATCGATGCTTCAAATTGGGAGCAAGGAGATAAAGTTGCAAGCAATGATTTGTTTGAACAAGGAATGGATGAAGATTTATATGCTGAATATAAGGTTGAAATGAATCTCGATGCTAGCGACTGGGAGGCTTCATCTGAGTTGCCACAGACAGATTTGTTTGCTAATTCAATCGACATTGATGCTTCAAATTGGGAGCAAGGAGATAAAGTTGCAAGTAATGATTTGTTTGAACAAGGAATGGATGAAGATTTATATGCTGAATATAAGATAGAAGAAAGCTCTGATGTAGATATGTCAGAGCCACAACTAGTATCAGAGAAGGCAAAGAAAGAAAAGAAAGGATTCTTCGGGAAAATCAAAGGTTGGTTTAAGAAGAAAATGGCAGCATAAGTTGGTGCGGCCACGGGGCGGGGATTTTGTTCTTGGACAAAGGCATGCCAACTTTCTCGTACAAGAAAGCGACTCCTCCCGGGAGGGATTTGGTAGCGTTGCTTTTGTATGATTTTTTTGCTATTTATTCATATGACTTTTAGCAAATTAAAAAATACGATTATGAAATTTTTTATTGATTCTGCCGATGTTAATGAAATTAAAGAATTAGCGTCTTATGGATTATTGGATGGAGTTACTACAAACCCAAGTTTAATTGCTAAATCCGGACGTGATTTCAAAGAAGTAATTGCTGAAATTTGTCAGATAGTTGAAGGTCCAGTTAGTGCTGAAGTAGCAGCTACTGATTACGAGAATATGGTGCGTGAAGGTGAAATTTTAAGTCAAATTGCAAAAAACGTTTGTATTAAACTCCCTTTGACTCTAGATGGTTTAAAAGCTTGTAAATATTTTTCAAACAAAGGGGTTCAAACTAATTTAACTTTATGTTTTTCTTCCGGGCAGGCTATATTGGCTGCAAAAGCTGGAGCAACATTTGTTTCTCCGTTTGTAGGAAGACTTGATGATATTGATTTTGACGGACTTTCTTTAATTGAAGAGATCTGTGAAATTTACGGGAATTACCCAGAATTTAGAACTGAAGTTTTGGTTGCTTCAATTCGAAATCCGCTTCATATCACACAATCAGCTAGAATAGGAGCAGATGTTGCAACTATTCCTGCTAAGGTTTTGAAGCAATTAGTTTCTCATCCTCTTACTGATAGGGGGTTAGAAAATTTCTCAAAAGATTGGGCTGCAACTGGGCAAAAAATCAATTAATTTTCATTTGCCACTAGT
>JAHJMX010000035.1 GCA_018821175.1 Patescibacteria group bacterium | reverse complement strand
CTTTATAATCTCTGGCAAATCAGGAGCAAAACGCAAAACAAGTACATCGAACAGAAGTAAAATAATTACAAAGGTTCCAAAAAACATAAATATTCGCAAAACATTCAAAGTAATATATGAAAGATTGAAAAAACGATGTTTTTGTATTGCGTAAAACGTTGGTGAAATAAAAAATACAGAAAAAAGTACCGACTGTTTTACAAATACAATAATGCCAAAAATTGGTAAAATTGTATTCGTCAAAAGTATAAAAATTGCAAATGCTAAGAATCCACCAAGTGCAATCTTCGTCTTACTTCGATCGATACCTTGTAAAGTTCTCATTTTTTTAACACCAAGAACCATTATTAAAATAATTAACGCAAGAGCTTCCAATGCAAAAATATTAAACAAAAAACCAAGCTCTTCCCAAACAATTTCACCTCCCTCAATAAGAACATCAGTCTGGACTAAATCTGTAAAAGCAATGACAAGAAAAGAAACTAATATAAAAAAATAAAAAGAAACTCTGATTTTCTTCTCAATCACATAAGTGCGATATGGGAATTCATAGAAAAAAATAGCAAGAAACATCAATCCAATAAGAGGAATTCCATTCGTAAGTCGAATAAAAAACAAACTCAATTCATGTTGCCCTTCAAAATAATATCCAAAAAACAAAGCTAAAAACCATAATATAGCAATAATTGCAAAACCAAAAAATGCTTGAGCATGTTTTGCCCGTGGGTTACCAAGCAGCGCAAGTAACCCTAAAATTAAAAAACTGACTGAACAAATTGTATAAGCAACAACTTCAAACATAATTCAAATCAAAATAGAGACATGCGCATTATATGCCTCTATTTCATTTAGCTCAAGCGGAGTTCCTCCTTATTTACCTTTATAAAAAGCTTTAAAATATTCCATTAATTTAAATAAAACTATTACATAATCCTCATTATTCAAGTCGATCTGGTCATCTTGAAAAACACCTTTTACATCTTGACCACCCGCTGCCATGAAAAGCTTGTGCGCAAGCGTCCCCCGAACAGATTCACTTATCCCAAATCCGTTTTCAACAATTTCTTTTGGAACTAAATTAAAAGTATTAGTTGCGAGTGTATAAAAGTTTTTTTGTCCTCGATATTTTGGATCAAGTGCAATAAGATTCGCACAAACGATTGGGGTTTCTGAATTTATCTTTTCTGGATCTCCGCCAGATTTCATTTCAATTATTTTTAATGCTGGTACAACTTTTTCCATAAATTTTTCTGAAGGCCTACGATTTTTTGGACGAATTTCAGAATCTGCATAAGAATAATTCTCTCCCCACTCTTTCTCGAAAATCTCTTGCAAAGGCCTCATGTATGCATAGTTAATCCCTACGACATCGCCTTTATAATCGCGTAAAAAAACAAGCCAGGCATCTTTTTCAAATTTCTTTTCAAGGGTTTCATAAGTCCCTTTTTGATCCAAAAATAATTCCATTCTAGTTCCACATTCATCACAATCTGGAAGATTTGAAATGTCATTCAATACATCCAATGAAACATACTCTTGTGGACCTATTCCAAACACTTTCCGCAAATCTACTCTCTTCCCATGTGGCAAAACAGGATCACAATTAGGGCAATATGCATATTCTGGGTAATCATGTGAAAAAATTAACCTAATAATATCTGTAGCTTCCTGTATATGCTTAGGTGTAATTTCTGATGCAATAAGATTCTCAGCTGTAACTTCTTTAGCATATTTTTCCAAAAGCCAATCCGAAATAAAATCACCATATTCTTTTCTTTTATCATATGACAAATCATTAAAAGAACTGATTTTTTTTGAACAATTTGGAGATCCACACTGGCATTCAGCCATCAACCAATCACTATCTTCAGACATCCTATAATCCCATGTAAGTTGTTCCCCTTTTTTAATTTCACGCATTGCAACAATTTTCGTAGTTCCTTCTATCCCACAATTTGGATCACAAGAATGATTTAATAGATGTGCAAACCCAATTTCATTTAACATATAATCTTTTTCACCAACTTGAATAACGTGATCTTGAATATATTTATTTGGATTCCCTTGAGAAAACCCAAGCTCAGAAATTTTATCAGCATGATAAATTCCACCTACAAATTCCGATATAGTTTCTCCACCTTTTATATCTTCTATAGCAAAAACTGCGCGATCTGTTCCCCCTATTTCAAAAGTATGTAATGCTGCTTTTGGATTATCTTTTTCACTAGGGATATATTCATGTGCCGCAATTACATGCTCCAAAACTCCACCAAGCTCATCCTGTATTCTTTCATGCGGATTAATATTAGATCCACCTTTTTCTTTTGAACCGAGTATACAACCATCAACATCTTCAACTTTTTCTAAAGATATAGGACTATTTTCTGAAACCATGAAATATTTGATTAAAAATTAATATATAACCCAAGAATGTTCTGAATACCCATTAAAATCCGACCTACAAGCCGATGTGTAAGCTCCCGCAGTTTCATGCAAAATGAAATCGCCTGCTTTTACATCTTTAGGCAACATTTTATTTGGTAATTTATCAGCAGAATCACAACTACAACCAAAAACCTCAAATTTTTGCAAATCATCCATTGGAACTTCAATAATTTGATTCCCTTCCTGCCTCAAAACTTTAAATGCCGCCTCAACATTTGGAGTATCTGCTGGATTAAAAGACCCAAAAATCCCATCATGAATATAAATAGAATCCATATATCCTCTTTTTTCTCGTGAAAGCACTGGAACAACAAGCTTTATAGAATCCGCAACCATACTCCGCCCAGGCTCAATAATCAGTTTATAACTATCATTATCAAAAATTTCACCAATAATTCCCCTTAAAGACTCGTTGATAACCTGAATATAATATCCAATATCATATTCACGATCCCCACAATAATTAACAGGAATACCACCTCCTACATTTAATGTATTAACTCGGCCCTCTCGCTTAATAACATCCATCATTTTTTCAATAGCAGTATGAAAAGTTTTTGGATCAGAATTTTGTGAACCTGTATGAACTGAGATTCCTGGAACCATTCCAAGGGATCTAATATGTTCAAACATTGATGTAACTTCAGGAACAGAAGCTCCAAACTTAGTTGATAAATTAATTGCTGCTGCATTATTTAAAGTTTGCAACCTAACGGCAATCTCCAAATCCTCAGGCTTAATCAACCCATATGTAGACATAAAAACTTTTTGAATTTCGTCATGAGTCTGCACTGTAAAATGCTTAACCCCCATATGCGCAGCATCAACAATATCGCAATTCCGCTTTAAGGGATTATTATAAAAATTAATCGATTTTTGATTAATCCCATTCATCATTCTAATTTCAGTCGGAGTAGCACAATCAAAATGATTAATTCCTTCTTCATTCAAAATCCTCAAAACATGTTCATTTGAATTTGCCTTTACTGCATATGCTGGAAACGCATTTTTATCCTCAGGCATAAATTGATCGCGGAAAAGACCTACCCTAACCCTCAGATGATTGGAGTCCAAAAAATATGCAGATTCTTCTGGATTAGCCAAAAGAAAATCAGTAGCAATTTCCTCAAAAGAAGTTTGAGGCATCAATTGTTCTAATTTAGAAACATGGTCAACATTCAATCGTCTCGATGACAAGGGAAAATCTGGCATTCCATGTACCATATAAAGCTGGAGTTTAAGCATTATCTATCTCATATAAATAATCTTAACCACAAGCTTGTCGGAAAATTGTCGGGTTTTAGGTCAATTAATGTATAATTGCTGACCTAGCGTCAGTATTATCAGTATTCAAAGGTAATTTTATTGTAAAAATTGCACCATTTGAGTCTTTACGATTTGCTGCACTAATCATTCCACCATGTGCTTTACAAACCTTTAAGCAGGCATATAAACCAACTCCATGACTGCTAATTCTACAAGAATCTCCATCTGTAATGTTGCGTTCAAAAAGTGAATTTATATTTTTTTCACCAAAACCACAACCATTATCCTTAAACTGAATAATTGCATTCCCACGATCCTTCAAAACATCTATATCAATGATTTTAGATTCTCCTATATTATGCTTATCCAAAATTTTAACTGAATTATTAAGCAAGTTTTCAATCATATTAGTTAAAAAATACGGATCTCCATCAACAGTCAAAGAAGGGTCCAAATTGTTGATATTAATCTGAATATAAGAAGGTAAATTATAATTCTGAATAATATTTTCGATTAAATCATTAAGTTGAACAGATTGAAACTCCATTATGGATCCGCTCTCAAATTGATTTAATAAAATAATAGAAGATAACCTTTCCGACTCATTAACAAGTCTAGAAACTTTTTTTTGTATATCTTCATACATCTCGCGATTTTCCCCAATCATACCAAAATTATAAACTGCCTCTTTAATGGCAGATTTCATGTGTAAAATAGAATCACGCTGCTCTACAAAATCTTTTTTTTCATGATTTGAAAGAATTTTAGATCGAACACCGATCAAATCTTCCATGCAAGCACTAATTTTAGCAAGTGAAATGCTTGTAGCAATATCATTGTTAACATCAACACCCAGTTCACACCAACACAAAATACAACCTATAACATTATTCATGTTATGTATTATGTAGGAAACAGCATCAAACTTGGATATAACTTCCTTCTTATAATTCAAAGCAAGCCCTTGAACTCGACCTTTTTCTTGTCCATCAGGATAACCTTCCATTTTATTGAGTGTTAATTCAGCAACTAGGAAGAAAATTTCAATAAATTACGTCAAACTCTGCCCAAATACTTCCCTGACGCCACAATCCTATCGAAAAACACAAAATCATGTCTGACAAAAACATGACATTCTAAGCTGCTAAATATTATAAAAAACCATGTCAATTATGAACGTGACATTTCTGGTAAAATCAGCATATAGCCAATACCATGGACATTATGTATTAACTTATGCTCAAAATCTAAATCGAGTCTTTTGCGCAAATGCCTTACGAGGGATTGCAAAATGTTTGAATGATAACCAGGGTCAACATTCCAAATCTTTTTGATTAAATCATTTGATTTTACTACTTCGCCCTTATTCCGAACCAACAATTTCAAGAGTTGCCCCTCTTTGCGAGTAAGCAAAATCTCTCGCCCTTCACGCACAATCTTGTTTTGTTTCCAATAAAAATGCACGCTCCCATAAACCTCCTCTTCAACCAAACATGATTCCAAGTATCGACGTTGCAAAGCATCAACACGAGCAAGTAACTCTTCATTATCAAAGGGTTTCGTCATGTAATCATCAGCACCATCACGTAGTAAATCAACTTTTTTCGGAATATTTGTAATAGAACTCAAAACCAAAATTGGTATATTCACACCACGCTTACGAAGATCGGTTAACAAATCTTCTCCACGTTCATCTTCCAAAATCAAATCCAAAATAATCAGATCATGACTAAACTCAAGTCCATTTTTAATAACCTCCGCCACTGAATGTTTAACCGTGACTTCATGTCCTTTCCGCTCAAGCAAGCGAGCGATAAAGCCCGCAATATCTTTATTGTCATCAATAACAAGGATTTCCATAGACATTTTTTTGCTAATACAGACCGGCAGAAATAATACACTAAATCATAATTAAGGCAATATTCTGACGATGACATTTAAATGACAATTTATTTTAAATCCCCTTAGAAACACTTTCTCCCCTTTGAGAAAACCCATCCACAAATTTAAAACATATCCTCCAAATCCATAATCACCCATTGGTCCGACGTATCCGGCTTACGTTTAAGTTTAATTTCAACAATTGGCCTTGAAAGTGGCTCAAGACTTTTGTGTATCCCCTCGCCCATAATCCTAAACTTTTTTACGTTACGTGTAATTTGAAAATCAATCCTATTAACATTGAACTCTACTACACGCTGCTCACCAATTTCAGTTTCCTCTTGACCAAGATCAACATAAAGAGGTCCATTTTCATCTCTCGCGATTTCAGCTCCCGACGCTTTGACCCTTTCTATAATCTCTTCAAAACGATCTTCCGCTGCAGAGCCGGACGTAGAATCAATTTCTCTCATTGGCTTGTCATCATGTTGCATATTGGAAAGGTTAATTTATTAAAAAAAAAATTTACAGAATAGCTAATTGTCAGCCCGCTTTGTGTCTTTAACAAACATAAGCATAAAAAATGCAATAATCGTAAGTCCAAGCGAAAAGTACAATGGAACTAAAATCCCTATTCTATCCCAAAGAAAACCTGCAAGAAATGAAGATGGCAGAGCGGCAAGACCTATAACCATCTGAAACCCCCCAAGCCCGCTGGCCCTAAATTCAATCGGCACTAATTCGGAAACAAAAGTTTTTTGAGACACCTCTTTTGCGGCCAGATGAATTCCATACAGGATGAATATAAATATTAACCCGAGATAACTTCGGACAAAGATCAAGGTTAAACAAGTTAAGATCCAGAACAAAAAAGAAATCCCCACAACTTTTTTCCTACCAATCCTATCAGTCAATTTACCAAAAGGAATAGAAAAAATCGAAGCCATAAGGGTAAAAATCAAATATAGAATCGGCACAAATGTTTCTGAAAACCCAAAGTTTTTTGCGTAAATAAGCAGAAAAGAATAACTGAACGATCCAAGCGCAAAGATAGCGCTCGAAATCAAAAATAAGCGAAAATTCTTATTCAAATCCGAAAAATGTATACCTTTGAAAATATTTTGTTTTTTAAATGGTCGTTCTTTGATAAAAAAGATAACCAAAAGCGCGCCCAGAACGGACGGAATCGCCGCAATCATAAACACAGTTTTATAACCGAGATACTGTATAAGCAAAATTGAAATAATTATTCCAAAAACAGCGCCGAGATTATCCATCATCCGAAGGAAACCAAAATTTCTACCTCGGGTTTGGACTGTTGATATATCTGCAATAATAGCATCTCTCGGACTTCCACGCATTTTACCCGAACGATCCATTATTCGAAATGGGATCAACCAATGCCAAGTGATAGATAGCGCATAACCTATTCTTGAAAACCCAGCGAATAAATATCCTGTCCAAATGAAAACCTTCCTTTTCCTTAAACGATCTGAAAGATAACCCGAAACAGCTTGAGAAATTGAAACTATTGCCCCACCAATCCCGTCAATAAGCCCCAAAATTTGCATATTTACTCCTGTGAAACTCAAAACAAATAATGGCCAAATTGAAGAAATCATATCTGAACCCATATCATTTAAGAACGATGCCCATGAGAATGTGCGAACAATGCGCCTAGAGTTTTTTGCTTCTGAAATTTTACTCATTTCAATCGTTAATGTTCACATTTTTACTTTCGTATTGGCTGGGGCGGAGGGGTTCGAACCCCCGATGGCGGGACCAGAACCCGCTGCCTTACCACTTGGCTACGCCCCAACATTATTTACACTGGATAAGGATAAATCCCCTTGGCTTCATCTAGAATAATTTTCTCTACCTGCTTGAAACATTCATCAACCTTTCCATTTAAACTGTCAACCGGATAATCGCAGATCCTTCCTCCTTTTGCAAACTCTTTTTCTGCACTTTCCATGCGCCTTTTTATCTCTTCTTGCGGCAATTTTCCTCGCTTCAAAATTCTACTAATCAAATCTTCTTTATTTGGAACTGTTAAAAATATTGACACCAAATTTTCCTTAGGCAAAACACGTTTAATCGACTCACAACCCTGCATATCAACTTCACGAATGACAACATGCCCAGCTGTAAGAGCCTTCATAATCGATTTTTTTAAAGTTCCATAATATTCTTCCCCATGAACAATTGCATATTCCAAAAGTTCTCCATTCTTAATCATTTTTTCAAACTTCAACTTATTAATAAAATGATAAGTCTCCCCATCTCTCTCTCCTGGCCGAATATCTCGCGTCGTTGCAGAAATAGGATAATCAAAATCAGGATATTTTTCTTTAATTAACTTAATAATAGTTCCCTTCCCTACTCCGGAAGGCCCTACAATCAAAAACAATTTTCCCTTAATTTCAGACATCTTCAAAGGTTTTGGTTAAAGCGTAGAAATTATAAACGAACATTTAAAAAAAGTCACCATAGGGATTGAATTTGTGATCTTTTACTGCTATAATGGCTAGATCTTTGAAAATAAAAAGCTAGAACAAGCAGGAAGGATTTGGGTGATGAAACCAAAACAAAATAATTTTCATCAACTTATCCTCCTTACTTCTCGATGGCAGCCGACTACTGCCACCTCAAGTACTCCTCCTATTTGTAATTTACTTACAAATCAGTGACGGACCTTACCAAAAAACACAAAAACAAACGAAACAAAAATACCGATCTCAAGCACGCGCTTAAGATCACAAGAAACACAAAAACAAAATAAAAGACGATGGTGGAAACGTCAAAAAATAACCCAACCGAAGAACGGTAAGGAGCTGGCCCCAAGTTTTTCTTAGGGAGCCCCGTAGCATAAGCCATAGTCGACTATGTTACGAACCGCTCTTTTACAAATTCTCCTTCAGCCCAGTGCCCTTATGGACATCGATGCGCTACCGAGATGTAAATGAGCATTATGTTGAGGCGTAGTTCCCACCTCTGTTATTCCCATTTTTACATGGCTAACAAGTGAAACCGGACCTGCGCCTCTTACTTATATCTATTTTTTTCATAATCAATTGGAATATTTTCAACAATTTTCATACATCTTCGCGCTATAATTGCCCGCTGAAGTGTGGCTTTGGCATGCAATCCAGATTGCATAACTTCAGCCTGCATAACTTCAGCAATATTAATTTTTAAATCCAAATCAATACCAGCATTTGTTAAATCTTCGGCAATCTCAGGGAAATCAGCTTGAAACATTGCCATACTTTTTTGTAAATCAGCTAACTTTATTTGATTAATACCTTTTTGATCTTTTATACAAAATTCATTTGTCTGCAATAAATCTAAAATCCTGATTGCAACATAATCCCAATTCAAACCAGGGATTAAAGGGTTTTTCTTTCTGTAATAATCATCATTCACAATACGTTCAACCCTTTCAATTGGTAAATATCCTGTCTCGTCCAAATAACGCAAGGCAGCGGCTTTGAATAAATTAATCTTTTCACGAATTTTGTTTGCTTCCATAATTTCATCAACAGAAACAAACTCAAGCTCAGGAAAATCACTTCTATCCAAATCAGATTTCACCTCTAACTTTTTATCTTTAATTTGTATCATTTCAATATAATTTAACTTCAACAGCTCCACTCCCCCCTCTATTCATAGCTGCATTTCCAAAGCTTTTTACACTATCATGTTCACTTAGGAAATTATTAACAATTGGTCGAATAACTGATTCCCCTCCATGTGAATGTAAACCTTTCCCCGTAACAATAATTACATGCTCAAGCCCCTCTAGAACAGCTCCTTCTATAAATTCATTGAGCATAGTTACGATTTCTTCACGCATCAAAATCCCACGTCCATGAAAATCCAAAGTCGATTGCGGCTCTGCTAATTCAGCATATTTATTCCCCTGTTTTTTCTTTCGTCTTCCCATAAAACTTATCTTTTGAAATCTATATGCCAAAATTCTACATCTTAAATTAACAATTTCAAATAATAAAAATATCCATCTTGATTTAGAATTAAAATCAACATACTATATCAACGACCATTGATATACTTTTGTTTTTACTTTTATGAATAATTGTAAAAAAAATAGCTGCACACAAAAAAATCTTCAGCAACTTGCCGAGCAACTTTCAGTAATTGCAGAGCCAAATCGTTTAAAAATCCTTTGCCTTCTTTCAAGTGGAAGACAATGTGTATGTGACATACATAAACCACTTCAAATAAAGCAAAATCTTGCATCACATCATTTAAAAGTATTGCTAGATGCCGGGCTTGTGACATCAAAAAAGGAAGGCCTTTGCAAATATTATGCACTAGAAAATCAAACTATAAAAACCCTTATCAGCAATTTAAACCAAATTATCCATGCTTAATTATATAGCAGACTCAATAGTTTACGGGCTTTTAAACCTGCCACAAGAAGACCGTCTTGCTTCAGCACTTCACTTCTTTATATATGATGGGCTCAAAGTTTTAATATTAATTTTCCTTGTAGTTTCAACAATTTCATTCATCCGAACATTCTTCAAAGAAGAATCTCTCAGAAAACTAATGCAAAAATCCCGATTCGGAATTGGAAATATCGCAGCTTCACTATTCGGAGCCATTACCCCATTCTGTTCATGCTCATCGATACCACTTTTCATCGGATTTTTAAAAGCACGCATACCGTTAGGCATATCATTCTCATTCCTCATCACTTCTCCACTAGTTAACGAAGTTGCGTTCGTAATTATGGGTGGACTATTCGGGTGGAAACTCGCTTTCTTATACGCATTTTCAGGAATCGCACTTGGAGTACTCGGCGGAATATTTTTGGGCTCACTAAACCTCGAAAATCAAATCATATTAGATGATGAAGTCAGTGGCCGCCACCTTGGCCAAATGCCAACAAAATTCAAAGCAAAATTAACATTCGCTTTGAAAAACGGACTTAAAACATTGAAAAAAATATATCCATACGTATTCGCAGGAATAGGGCTTGGAGCAGTAATTCACGGATTCGTCCCTCAAGAATTTTTCATGGAATACATCAGCCAATACAGCATTTTATCTGTGCCAATTGCGACTATAATCGGTATCCCAATTTACGCAGGGTGTTCAACTGTCGTTCCTGTGATATTTGGCATAACTGCTAACGGGGTTCCTCTTGGGACTTCCCTCGCATTCATGATGGGAATTGCAGGATTATCTTTGCCAGAAGCAATAATTTTAAAACGAGTAATGACAACGAAACTCCTCGCAATCTTTTTTGCCGGTGTAGGAATTGGTATTATTTTAATTGGGTACCTATTCAATTTTGTAAGTATGTAAAAAATGCCCCACATAATAATATGCAGGGCATAAAACACTTCAATCAAATTACATCCATAAATCTTTCTCATCGTCATCATCATCTAGATCATATTTTTCATCTTGATCTTCATCTAGATCAGCATCTAGATCGTATTTTTCATCTTGATCATCATCATCATCATCTAGATAACAAAAACACTCACATTTTGGGGCTCCGCATTGAGAACAGATATCGCAATCTCCTCCACAAGAACATGCCGTTTTCATAATTTTGGGTTATTTCTTCTTAAATTTAGGAATTAACTTTTGTCTTTTTTATTGGCTTTTTGTCTATATGTTTCTTAACAAATTGTTTCTACCATAGACATGATAATTATGTAATATCGGGTCAATTATCTCTTTTTTTAAAAAAAAGGCAATAGTTAATTAATGACCCGCTCTAGCCATTAATTGGACTGCCCTGCTCTACACCACACGAAGAAAAAGATGGAATTAATATTAATGCCATTCATCTTTTTCCCCCTCTCAAGAAAAAAATCCCTTTAAATCAAGAG
>JAHJMX010000034.1 GCA_018821175.1 Patescibacteria group bacterium | reverse complement strand
TTAGTCTTTTTTATAGCTTTTGCTTTTTCCTTTTCTGATTTTTCCTGTTCCCAAGTTGTGCGGTTTGCTTCTTCAACTAATGCTTCATATTCTAAATCTTCGAAAAATTTTCCTATTAAAGTTTTAGAAGGCCTAACTGCTAGATAGATTAATAGCCCGAATACGTTCATTACTACACTTAGTGCGATTGAAACGATTTGTAGGGCTAAATTATTTGTTCTGCTGATGATATCTTTTGTTGTCCAAACAACAATTGCTATCCATAGAAATAATAAATAGGTTAAAATAAAAATTAACACCATTTGAGAAATTTCTGGAGTTGATAGCCAGTCGATAAGTGCTGCAAAATTATTCATAATATATTGTTGTCAGAGATTTTTCTGCTTATATTGTTATTGTATCTTGAATAAATATAGCCTCCTGCGATAAACATTGCAATAATAGAAACAATTTGTTCTTCTCTAAGCCAAATCAAAGTTAAAACGTCATCACCTCTCATAAATCCTGTTACAAATGTGAAAAATGCATATGTTAAAATTCCATATGCAGTTATTAGTCCAGATTCTAATTTTTTCCGTAAAAATGTGTATGTTAATATCCCCGCAATTATTATGCTATATAATGCTGTGTAAATTTGCGTTGGATGAATTGGCACAGCGTATTTTATTGTTGGGCTTTCAATTGTTATGCCCCATGGAAGTGATGTGGGCGTTCCATGGCCTACCCCGTCTAAGAAGGCTCCAATATGACTAATGAAAAGTCCGGCTAGTACAGAAATCGTTAATATATCTAACCATTTACGTAAAGGTTCATCTTCTCTTTTTGCAAAAAATACAATTGCAAGTGTTATTCCAATAACTGCTCCTAAGAATGAAAGCCCTTTGTCCCAAATAAAGAATATAGACTTGAATGAACTTACTGAAAATTGATAGAAATATATTTGATAATTTTTGATTACGAAAAATAAACGAGCCATTACAAGTCCCGCGATGAAAATTTCCAAACTGTGATTGTAAACAAAATTCATTTGTAACTTTTTGATTTTTGCAAATGAAGTGAAAACAAAAACGCCAGCCAACAAAGCAAGTCCTGCGAAAAGCCAAAGTGAATATACGATCAATGGGCCGATTTGAATAATAACTGGATACATTTTTTTAAATAAAAAAGTTTAAAACAAACTTCTCTCGCGTTGCATTGTAGCTAAATATATCGCTTTCTGCAATTAAAAATTGAATATAATGAGTAATGTTCCTATGGTGAAAAGAGGGAACATTAATGCGCTGTATAAAATGCTGCTTCTGTAAAATGTCAGCTTAATACTTGTAACCAAATGTAGTAAAAATACTGTCGGTAATAAGTATTTAATTGTTCCTGTTTGGAATATGTAAAAGATTGATGGGATTTCACCTTTAATGAAAGGGATTTGTTTTGTGATTACATAATTTGCGACAAAATAATAACTTAAATAAAAGAAAAGTAGCCATCCACTTAGCCCTTTGATTAAGGCGATTGTTTTTTCGAATGATGTAAATCCACCTTTTGCTTGATGAAATTGCTTGTTTTGATCCTTGATTTCCCTAAGCTTTGTTTTTAATTTGTTTTTTCTTTCATGGAGTTTTTTTATACTTTTAGAAGCACCTTCACGATATGTTTTGTCACTCGTTGTTAAGTACATTTTTCTGTATTGACTTAATTCACGTGAAATCTGTGATATTTCTTGTTTGATTGTGCGAACATCTTTTTCTTCGTGAATGATCGATATCAAAATTGAGTAATATGCATCCTTTATTTTGTCTGCAAAAGAAAATTTTTGATTTTCTTTAATATTTTCTGATCGCCATCTCATTATTTTATCTTCTAAATCTTCATGTACACCAAAATCTTTTCCATGTTGGATATTATCAATCATTTGTTGAGTATCTGTGTATAGGCTGAATTTCTCATCAATTTGAGCTTTTCCGTGAGATAGCCATTCAACATTTTGCAAAAATTCTAATAAAGATTTGCATGTATTTTTGATGTAGTCTAAGTTGGTGCTATTTTTGATTCGAAGGATTTTGTTTACAAAACTTTTGATAGTTTGCTTGTCTTGTGGATTAAGCTTGTCTCCAGATTTTGTAATAATATCTTTTACTTTATTTAGAACGTAAGTAACTTGTCTTTCAACTAAGGCTCTTTTTTCTTTGAAATTTGGATCGTTTTGAATTGAGTTTTTTGTCTTAGGTATTGCTGCAAGTGATCCTGAATCTTCTTGATATTTTTTCAGCAAATCTCCTACACCTTTTTTCTTTTTTTCAGTTTTTTCAGGTTCATTCAAATTAGATTCAACAAGATAAGCTATGTCGAGTTCATATTCCGAAACCAGTCTTTTGAATGCATCATATTTATTCTCAGACTTAATTGTTCCGGTAACATTTCGATTATGCTTATCGAGCCCATTGAATTCAAAAGCAACGCCATCTTCATTTAAGTTTTCAGTTTTTTCTTCTAAAGAAACCACAGAAAAACCAAGTTCTTTAAGGTCTTCTCTAGCCGTTTTAGCATCTGGAGCCTCTACAACTCCATCTAACTGTTGATCTTCTTTATTAACTACAATATAGCTGAATTTCGGCATAAAATGCTTTTACTTGCTATGGTCGATACTAGCTTTCACAAGTCCTGCGAATAATGGATGTGGTTTGTTTGGTCGTGACAAAAATTCTGGGTGGAATTGTGACCCTATCATAAATGGGTGATCTTTGATTTCGACAATTTCAACTAGATCATGATCTGGATTAATACCAGAAATTATTAGCCCATTACTTTCCAATTTCTTCTTAAATTTGTTGTTGAATTCGTATCTATGTCTATGACGTTCTTGTATTATATTTTTTCCATCATAAAGTTCCTTAGTTTTAGTTTTTGGAGTTAATTTACATGGGTATGATCCAAGTCTTAGTGTCCCTCCTTTTGCTCTTGCTGCAGATTGTCCTGGCAAGAAATGTATTATGTATTTGTTGCGATCAAGCTTGCAGTTTTCATCAAATTCCTCTGATGTGATTTGAGGATCATTTAATACATGTCTTGCAAATTCAATGCTTAAAATTTGCATACCAAGGCAAAGGCCAAGATATGGGATGTTGTTTTCACGAGCATATTTTGCTGCTGCAATTTTCCCTTCTGTTCCACGTATACCAAATCCTCCAGGGACAACTATTCCATCTGCTTCTTGAAGTTTTTTCCAAGTTTTTTCATGATTTTCTTCAAGTTTTTCTGAATCAATCCAAATTAATTGAAGGTTGCGATTTTGGTGGTAGCATGCGATTTTCAATGATTCGATTACACTAATGTAAGCATCATCAAGACCAGTATATTTACCAACTAATGCAATTTTAAGATCTTTTTTTTCTTTTTCAATTTTGTTTATAAGAGTTGTCCATTCTTTTAATTCTGGTTTAACTTTTCCAAGTTTCAATTTATCTGCAATCAATTGTGCAACATTATACTCTTGGAATAATAGAGGAACTTTATAAATCGAGTTTACTGTTGGGGTAGGGATTACGTTTTCAAGTGCAACATCACAGAATAATGAGATCTTTTTTAATATATCTTTACTTATAGGATAGTCAGCTCTTGCTAAAATAAAATCTGGGATAATTCCCATTCCACGTAATTCTCTTACAGATGCTTGTGTTGGTTTTGTCTTTAACTCTTTTGATCCTTGTAGGTAAGGGAGTAGTGTGAGATGCACAAATAAAGTGTTTTCAGATCCTAATTCGTGACGAAGTTGTCTTATAGCTTCAATATAAGGTTGTCCTTCGATGTCTCCTACAGTTCCTCCAATTTCAACAATAATGATTTCTGCATTACTTGTGTTTGCAGCTTCTTTAATATTTCGCTTAATTTCATTTGTGATATGAGGAATGATTTGAATTGTTCCTCCAAGGTATTCTCCATTTCTTTCTTGTGCGATTACTTTAGAATAAATTCTTCCTGTAGTTACAGAGGATAATTTAGAAAGGTTAACATCAATAAATCTTTCATAATGTCCAAGATCTAGATCTGTTTCTGCTCCGTCATTTGTGACGAAAACTTCGCCGTGTTGGAACGGACTCATAGTTCCTGGATCAACATTAATGTATGGATCCAACTTTTGTGTGAATAAGCGAAAACCCGATGTCTTTAGAAGGGTTCCTATAGATGCGGCAGCGATACCTTTACCGAGTGATGAGCAAACACCTCCTGTGACAAATATGTATTTTCTTGGCATATATTTTTAAACAAATTTTTTGGTATATCCAATGCGTTCTTTCACTTGATCCATTAATTCTCCAGAAACCTTTTTGGCTTTTTCAGCTCCAAGCTCTAACACTTCATTAATGTAGTCCAAATTTTTCTCTAGTTCAATTCTTTTTTCGCGATAAGGTGCAAAATATTCTAGAATTTTTGCGAGTAATAATTTTTTTGCGTCTCCAAAGCCAAAACCTCCTGATTTGTATTTTTCTGAAAGATCGTGGATTTCTTCGTTTGATGCAAATAACTTATATAGATAGAATACGTTGCAAGAGTCTGGATTCTTTGGATCTTCCAATGCAGTAGAATCTGTTTTTATGCTCATTACTTGTTTTTTTAACGTTTGCTCATCTGCAAAAATTTCAATAACATTTCCGTAACTTTTACTCATCTTCTCTCCGTCTGTTCCCTTTATTAAGGCTGATTCCTCCGGGATGTAAGCTTCTGGTAATTTGAATGTTTCTCCAAAGATATTATTAAACTTAATTGCGATGTCGCGGGCGATTTCAACATGTTGCTTTTGATCTTTTCCGACAGGAACAAGATCTGGGCTGTAAAGAAGTATATCCGCAGCCATCAATACTGGATATGTGAATAGTCCAACAGTTGGGTCTTTTTTACCTTTTTCAAGTGCATCTTTCCATGCATGAGCACGATCTAAAAGCCCATGGTGGATTATACATTCAAAAAACCATTTAAGTTCTGCATGGGCAGCTATGTCGCTTTGTCTAAAAAAAACTGTTTTACTAGGATCTAGTCCAAGGGCTAAATAATCTAGTATTAAATGTAAAGTTGACTCTCTCATTTTATTAGCATCTTTGACAGTAGTAAGCGCGTGATAATCAGCTATGAAAATGAAGCTTTCATAATCATTTTGCATTTCAATGTGATTTTTCATCGCACCAAAATAATTCCCCAAATGAGGATTTCCGCTTGGCTGTACACCTGAAAGAATGCGTTTCATATTTATAAAAAGTAATCGATTCTGAGTGAAAGTATAATGAAAAGTTTTTAGCTTTACCAGCTGTAATTTTTGATAAGTCAACCTGCTTGACAGGGCTTACTAAAGCACATATAATCACGTTCCGTGGTATAACATAAAAATATTGATATGAGATTAGATTCATTCGGAAAAAAAGTTGTTTTTTCAGCTGCAACTATAGGAACTTTAATATCAGGGTGTAAGAAAGAAATGGTGAAATATGAAGAGCCAACATTAGAACAGAAAGTTAGTAATAGTGGGAGCAAGAAACAAGCTTTAGATTGTAAGGTTTTATCTGATGCTGATTTGGGGGTGGATGGCAAAATTATTTATCGAACTCCAGGAATGCCAAATGAGAAAACAGTTATTGGGATTAAGATGATTCATCCGAGTAAGACATATATGGATAAGAAAAAACTTAATCAAGATATTTATAAATTGCATGATGAAATAGTTAATGTGGTTGGGGAATTATTGAATAAAGGTCTTCGTAATCTTGGTGGAGAGGGGCTTGATTATGGCCGTGTAGATTCAGATGATTTAATTGGAAAAGGCCTTGGGAAATCATATTATGCTTTTATTAAGGCTGAGATGAAACATGGGAACAATGTTGATAGTTTCTGGATTGATGATACAAATATTAGAAAAAAGATGCTTGATATGTCTCACAACGGGAATCCTGTTGAAGCTTTAAAGTTGAATTCGAAGAGAGAAGGTGCTATGTCGAATAACTTAGTGAAAATGTTGGATTACACAAAAGCTAATTGTATTGCTGTAATAGCAGGGGCTGAACATTTCGAAAATAATCGAGATCCGCTTTTAAAAGATATGATTGGGGATGAAAATCTTGTAAATAAAATAGAAAAATCAGGGATTAATGTAATTTTGATTGAGCCTGCTTCTTATGTGGATATTAATAATAGGCTTAATTCTTTAGAGCCAAGATAAAATCTAACTAACCGAGATGGGGTCTACATCTACACGGCAGTTTTCGGTTAAAACGATTTGATCCAAGAATTTTGATGGATTTTCACCTTGGATTAGCAAATTCCATCTATATTTGTTGTTGAGTTTGAACATTAGGGCAGGATATATGTTCAATTTATACGATTCTGGTAAAATCTCCTTCAGCTTTTCATAGGTTTCGCGCGCTTCTTCTTCAGCTATTTTTACATTCTTATGTACAAAACTCATCTTTACCAAATTTTCAAATGGAGGATATTGAAATGTAGCGCGTTGTTTGATTTCATATTCATAAAAATTCCTATAATCATGATTTTTTGCAAATTCTATAGCAGCATTTGTTGGCATGTAAGTCTGAAAAACCACTTCACCAGCGGTTTTGTCACGCCCTGCACGTCCAGCAACTTGTGTTAGTAACTGGAATGTCCTTTGTGAACTTTGGAAGTCAGGGAAATGAAGTCCGATATCAGCCAAAATCACGCCAACTAAATCGACATTAGGGAAGTGTAATCCTTTACCAATCATTTGCGTTCCTATTAAAATATCTAATTCGCCTTTTTTGAATTTTCCATAAATTTCCTCAAAGGATCCACGTTTTGCAGTTGTGTCTTTGTCAACACGCGCTACGCGGGCATTTGGGAATAATTTATGGACTTCTTCTTCGACACGTTGAGTTCCTGCTCCGACATGTTTGATTGAAACACTTTCACAGGTTGGGCAGTGAATTGGGACTTCTTTTATTAATCCACAATGATGGCAAATTAGAGATGGTTTATGGCTTGTACTTTGTGGTAGCAATTTGTGATATGTCATTGGGACATCGCAGCCTGGGCATTTTTCAATATATCCACATTCTCGGCATACAATGGCAGATGCACTTCCTCTTTTATTCAAAAATAAAATTACTTGTTTTTTGTTTGCAAGAGTTTGAGTTATTTTATCCTGCATCAAATCGCTTAATACTGAATAATTTCCTTTTTGAAATTCTAGTCTTAAATCTACTACATGAACTTGAGGAAGATTCGCAGTACCAATTCTTTGATTTAATTCAATTAGTTCGTATTCTTTATTTTTTGCTTTGTAATAAGATTCAACTGATGGAGTTGCACTACCTAAAACTATTTTCACATCGCCTTTGAGTTCTGCTATTTTTTTGATTACATCAAGTGCGTGATATCGGGGAATTTGGTCTTGTTTATATGAGAATTCATGCTCTTCGTCTAGGATGATAAGTCCAAGATTTTTTGTTGGAGCGAAGATTGCAGATCTTGGGCCGATAATGATTGGAGCAAGATTGTGTTTAATTTTTAGCCATTCTATAGATCTTTTTTTAGCTGTTAATTTGCTGTGTAGGATTGCAACTTTTTCGCCAAAAATTCTCTGAAAATATTTGATCATTTGTGGCGTCAAGGAAATCTCTGGGACAACGAGAATGCTTTGTTTTCCTTCATTCATATATTTTTCAACAAGATGAAGGTAAATCTCAGTTTTCCCTGAACCCGTTATGCCGTGTAGCAAACTTACTTTTTTTGTATTCAAAATCTTTTCGAATGCATTTTTTTGATCTTTTGTAAGTTTGAATTTTTCATTTAATGCAAAATGCTTATTTTTTTCGTCATATTTATCTTCAAACTTTTTTATTTCACTTTCTGGATAAATTTTTGGTGGCAAAAAAAGTTGTATTACATTCCACACTGGAGCTTTGTAATAAGTTGCAATCCAATTCATTAAGTCTATCTGCCATTTATCCAGTATTGGCTGATCAAAAATATTCCCAATAATTTCCTTTGTTTGATAACTTGGTTCTTTTTTAGAAACGTCCAAGACAATTCCTTCTTCAAATTTATTTCGCAAAGGGATATTAACGTAACTACCAATTTTAATTGTTTCCTTTAGAGATTCTGGGACTTCATAAACAAGAGTTGCAAGTTGTCTTGGCATTCGTCTCTTTAGGCAAATTTTTGCAAATAATTTCATCTTTATTCTTCAGTTGTACAATTTATCTATTGTAGGAAAGTAGGGGATTTCATTGTATCTATCAATATTGGATTTGTGAAGATGCTTTGTTAAACAAAAAATCCCAAGCCTTGATGGGGATGGGATTTTCTATAGTGGTGGTTTATATTAAGTTTATCCGTACTTATTATTTTGTAAAAATTACATTTGTAGTTAATCCTGATGTAAATTTACCGCTGCTATTTGGGACTTCAATTTCCACAGTTGCTTTGCCAGTTTTTGAGTCTACATCACTTATATCGGTGATTACACCCTTATAGTTGATGTCGTTTGGCCCTTCAATAAGTGCATTCTCTCCAATTTTTGCGTAACTAAGCAAGTCTGATTTAACGTATGTCACAACTTTTACTTTACTCAAATCTTCAATTGTAAGAATTGTTTCTCCGTAATCCAGACTAGTTCCATTTGTTACATTAATATCTGAAATTTTTCCAGTAATTGGGGATGTAATTTCTTTAGTATTTGTAGTTGTTATAGTTGACGTTGTACTTGTCACATTCATTTGTGCTCTTACTTCTTCAATTTCTACTAATAATGTTGCAATTTGTGCATCTTTGCCCGGTTTGATTGCTGCAACGGTAGCGTTAGCTGAATCAATTTGTCTTTTCGCAGTTTCAATATCACGTAAATAATTATTCAAATTAATATCTCTTGTGCTTTCAAGATTAGAAAAATTACTTTTAGCTTCTTCATATTCTTTTTTTCTAATTTCCATTTGTCTTAACGCTTCAGATTCTGAAATATAAACTTCGTATCTATCATGGGTTGCTTGATAATAAAGTTCTTTAGCATCTAAATATCTATTTTCTGCAGCAATTACAGTATTATTTTGTGCAATAATTGCATTGTAATAATATTGAACGGAATCATTATATCCATAAACTTTGTTATTGTGTGCTATTTGTGCGTTTCGAACAGCTAGTTCAGCTTTGTATATTTCGTCGTACAAAATGTTCACTTGGTCTACTAGTGCTTTTTCTTGGTTTACATAAGTCATGTAATTACTATTTGAAACAGTACTATCTGATTTTCCTGTAATTAATGTTGCGATTTTATCGCCATATTTGATTGTATCTCCAACTGATTTGTTTAGGTCAGAAATTGTTCCAGCATTTGAAACTTTTACGTCTATTACTTCATATGCATAAACATTTCCTGATACTTGTAGGTTTGGAGAAGTTTCTTCATTGTTATCTACATCATCATCAACTTCATCTTCAGTTTCAGTCGAAGGATCTTCTGTATTTGTATTGTCATCATCGTTATTGTCAGTCTCAGGTTCAGTATTTGAATCTTCTTCGCAATCAATGCTATTCCAAAAATCCCATCTCCATCCACACACATATTCATCTTCTGTTTGGGTGTCTTCCGTAGTTTGATCGGCGTCTTTGTTGAAAACATTATCGCGCAAATAAATA
Organism: Patescibacteria group bacterium; assembly: GCA_018821175.1. GTDB lineage: Bacteria > Patescibacteriota > Gracilibacteria > UBA1369 > PNNO01 > JAHJMX01. The sequence goes on along the minus strand of JAHJMX010000034.1, from coordinate 1,788 downwards.
TATCCGTAATATAGCCCAAAGCATATTGCGATAACGAATAGTAGGTTAACTATTGTCCCTAAGCAACTGCGTGTAACGCTCTTGCTTTCGTATCTTTCTTCGTAATCTAAATAATCCATTTTTGCGTAATTATATTAAACAAGGAGATGATTATAACAAAAATACCGATCATGTCAAGTGCGAAGATGTGTAGTTTGGTTTATTTCAAAATAAATTTATTGGTTTCTTTTCTTTTCTGCTTCAACTTTTTCATTCAAAACTTCTACAAATTTGTCTGGATCAATTCCGTGAGCAATCATTCCTTCTTCGATTGTTTCTGCATGTGCCATCGAACATCCTATACAACCAATTTCATGTCCAACAAAAACATCGAAAGTTTCCGGATATCCATGTAGAACTTCCGAGATTAACATGTCTTTTGTGATAATTTTCTTATTGTTCATATATATAAAGGTTAACGTAATTTACTTTGTAAAATATAGCTATCTTTGTCGTTAAATGGAATAGTAAGATCACAATATTGACAAAACCCAGAAAGTCCGTATAATCATATCCTTGCGATTTGGATATTATTATAAATAAAACAAATTAATGCTTATGCAGTCACGTTTACGAAAGAACAGGATTTATAGCTTGATTAGCCGATTTGGTGACAAAGTTGTTGATTTTTACATTGCTTATGGACCTGAAAAGTTAAGAGAAAAGCTGAATATTGAGAACGATAATGTCTGGGAGATTATTGTTGATTATATTGGTATTTTTCATAATGCTATGAAAATTTTTGTTAAAAATAATGCCGGAGATTTTAAAGAGTTGATTTATAAAGGGAAAGCAAGTGAAATTCGCACTATGCTTTGTTTGGATAAGCAGAAATACAATTTGATTTGGGAAGAAATTTTGGATATTTTACTTGAAGAAATTTCTACTGAAAACTTTTCATATAATACTTGTGAACATAGTTTACGTATGTTTTCTAATGTATATAATAGTTCTAGAAATCACTGTGATCTGAAAAACTATTCAAATATGAAAACAAAATCTTAATGGAAAAAGTTAGACTTGATATTTTCTTGGTTCAGCAAGGAATGGTTGAAACTAGGCAAAAAGCTCAAACTTTGATTGGGGATGGGATGGTTTTTGTTAATGGTGTACAAAAGAAAAAAGTTGCATATAAAGTTGATGAAAATGATGAGATTATTTTGAAAGGGGAGATTAAATATGTGAGTCGTAGTGGTATGAAGCTTGAAGGTGCCATTAAAAATTTCAAAGTTGATGTTAAAAATAAAATTTGTCTCGATATTGGTTCATCTACAGGTGGATTCACACAATGTCTTTTGAATTTTGGGGCTGAGAAAATTTATGCTGTTGATGTTGGAACTAATCAGCTTCACAAATCTATTTTGCAAAATCCAAGAGTACACAGTTTTGAAGGAATGGATATTAGGAAATTTGATTCAAAATTGATTCAAGAAAAATTAGATTTGATTGTCATTGATGTTTCATTTATTTCAATTCAGCATATTATCGAAATTTTGCCAAAATTTTGTATAGACGGGGGTGAAGTTGTGGCTTTGATAAAGCCACAATTCGAAGTTGGAAAAACATTCTTGAAAAAGGGGATAGTGACAAGCTTAGCAGAGGTAGAAAAATCACTATTGCGAATAAGAGACACTTTTAAATCAAATGGATTTGATGTCCGCGGGGAAATGTTAAGCACAGTAAAAGGCAAAGAAGGAAATCAAGAGTATCTTTTTTATGCTAGATTTTTGTAAAATCTTCTATTGATCT
>JAHJMX010000134.1 GCA_018821175.1 Patescibacteria group bacterium | reverse complement strand
TGTACTCCTCTCCTGAGCGCCAAAGAGAGAGAACTATTGACGCAAGTTGTCGTGCGATTGTCAGTTTTGCAAGATTGGGGTTTGTCCCATTCTCCAAGAGTGAGCAGTAGTGTTTGTAGATTGGGTCTGATGTGCTTTTTAATCCGATGACCGTGGTTGCGGCACTTTTGAAGATTTGTTTCATGATGCGGTTGTGGTTGTAGTTGAGGCCACGGGTTTTTTGACATTTGACTTTCTGCCACGCTCCGTGGGGTCCCCGTTCCCAGTCTGCTGATGTACGCATCACTACACCAAATCCACAGTACGCCCAGAACATGCGTTTGTTCTGAAACCGATACGGGGTAACCACAATGGGAAGCATCTGCGCTACGCGCAGATCTCCGAGGCCGGGGATGGTCTTGAGGGTGTGAAACCGTGGAAACCGCTGTGCCTCCTTGAGAAGCTCCTTCTTTGCGCTCTTCTGTATCTCTGTCAGATGTTCCAGCTCGCTCAGCAACAATTCTGCCTGGATCTCGTGGGACTCGGGCAATTGCTCCAAATACTTGCCCCATTTCAGTCGGGAGTATACTTCCTGCCCCGGAGTTGCAACTCCACGGGAGCGAAATACGCTCTTGAGCCGGTTCTTCACACGCACAATATCGGTTGTTATAAACCGATAGGTTTTGCCAAGGGTTGCAAGCTTTGAGAGATCCCCACGTCCCTTGTAGACACGGGTCTCCATGCTCCCAGAGCGCAATTGTTCTGCAAGGGCAAAAGCATCGATCTTGTCGCTCTTTGAGCCATGCACTTTGGGAACACCAACCACCACTAGCTCTTTTACATGCGGCCGGAGCACTTCGAAGAGCCACTCGCTCATAGTTCCTTCTTCCATAACAACATGGAGCTCTCCAGGCACAGTTTGAAGCGTGTCTACCAGGGCTTTTCCATTGGTCTCCACCACCATAGAATTGAGTTTTCGCCCCTTTTCGCTGAGTACCCCCAAAGTACAACTTGACGAATGGACATCGATCCCGATATATCTTTTCATGAGCATTCTCCTTTGATGCGGGTTTGGTTTTTAGTTGTTGATTAACTCTACCCACAACCAAGGGAGAATGCCACTTTGCTTTATTCGGGAGTTGCCTTATGGGAGATGATGCATGAGTAGTTCTGGACGCCATACCCCCATAATGCCTACGAATGACATGTGTCATAAGAGTTATGTGGGGTTATTGCCGTCATGGGTGGTGTGACGGGTGTGGCGGTGAATTGACCATCTGCGGACACCCCCTTGTCCACCCGTGGTCACTTAGTGAGTGTCATGAATTGGCGCTACCTCCTGAAAACGGGCGCTAGACTTAGTAAGCCGCCCAGTGGCACCAACATTGCGGTGACCTACTTCCATGGTCGCCGCCTGCACTCACTCTCCACCAGCCAAATACAAGCCCCGTAATCCACAAGCGACTCTCCTCTACAAGGCGATTCGATCCACCTTCAACACCTTCGCCTCACTCACGGAGCATGATCCCCTCCCAGCCCACATTGAGCAGGAGTTCGCCGCATACATCCGGTGTGGAGTGCTGGCTCACGGCTTCGTGCGGCTCAAATGCACTCATTGCGAAAAGAGTTACGCCGTCCCCTTTTCCTGCAAAGGGCGCGGCTTCTGCTCCTCCTGCATGGGACGTCGAATGAACGAGATGGCCCTCCACCTGACGGAGGACGTCTTCCCAAAGGTCCCAGTCCGCCAGTTTGTGCTGAGCCTCCCAAAGCAACTTCGCTATCTGCTCGCCTACAACCCCAAGCTCACCACCTTGGTGCTCAGGGTGTTCGTGAAGAAGATCTCCTCTTGGTACAAGCGCCGCTCTCGCCGTCACCCCTTCATCGACTACCAGACGGGCGCCATCACCTTCGTGCAAAGGTTCGGGTCGTCCCTCAACATGAACCTCCACTTCCACACCCTCTTTCTCGATGGCGTCTACCAAAGTGACTCTCAAAAGCCAGCCTTCATCAAGGCGAGTAAGCCCAAAGACGAGGAGATAAAGAAGCTCTCCGAGCAGATCTCCTCTGCCATCATCAAAATGCTCGACCACAAAGGAGTACTTGAGAGATTTAAGGACCAGGATCCGCTCCTTCAATACAACCTCCCCCTCGCTCAAATCACCGGAGCCTCCATCCAGCACCTTATCGCCCTGGGAGAAAACGCCCCCAACAAAGTACGCCGCATTCTGCAGGATCCCCACGAGGGCCAACGAACAGGACATTTGTGTTATGCATCGAACGGTTTCTCGCTCCATGCCGCTACCCATATCCCTGCTTGGGATCGCAAGCGTCTCTTCAACCTCTGCTGCTACATCACAAGGCCGCCCTTATCAGGAGAGAGCCTTGAGGAACTCCCGAATGGTGATATTACCTTCATGCTCAAAACCCCTTGGGACGATGGGACCTCTCACCTGGTGTTCACCCCCACAGAGCTTATCGAAAAACTGGCAGCCATAATCCCACCCCCACGCTTTCATCAACTCCGCTACCACGGTATATTGGCTCCCAACGCCAAGTTTCGGTCCATGGTGGTCCCCAAGAAACCAGTTGAGAACAAAGAAGAAGAGATTTCCCCTGCGCTTCCTCCCCCAAGCACCAGTGCCAAACGCTCATGGTCGCAGTTGCTCAAGCACGTCTACGACATCGACATGAAGGTCTGCCCCTCCTGCGGCGGGGAAATGAAGATCGTTGCCTTTATCACCGATCCTTGTGAGGTCAACCGATACCTTATCGGCACAGGCCAGTCCATTGAAGCCCCCTCTTTCGCACCGGCACGCGCTTCCCCTACTCTTGAGCTCTTTGAGTCGGAGTACCCGGAAGAGCTCTACACACAGGATGCTGCTTATCAAGACTTTGATGAGATTCAGCATCATCCTGAATACTGATTCGACTCTCAACAGCCAAGGGGATTTACCTGCCACAGCGATGCAAAGGGAGAGTTGTCCCTAGGTGGCCGATTTCTTGACTTTGAATGCTGCCAAATGCTAGAAAAAGGGAGAGGGCAAGTACCAAAATACAAAATTCCACAACGTCAGGATGCTGATCGATACTTGATGAAAACCGAAAAATGCGGTTTGTATCTCTTACGATTCTCTTCCTATCGCGATAACTTCGGGAACAAATCATGGGCAGCCCCAAAGGGGGTGAGATGTTAGTAGAAGGATTTATACCCTATTTGGCAGCCCGAGGCGCTAAGGGCAAATCTTTGAAGGTGGGCACTCTCAGGGACAGGGGGTTGCGCTGACGCAGTTTGTGCAATCTGCACACACCAGTTCTTCCAAATTTGGGGAAAACCGGTATCGGGAAGAGAAGGGGTAATCTGTACATTCCATGGAGACATATCCCCGATCGATAGGCTTGTGCGCGGAAGAGCCAAGAAACTCAATGGTGCCGTCCTCAAGTACGGTGACAGCGCCAACGGGCGAGTGGCTGTTTACCTTGTTGTCACCTTCTCTGGACACCCCTTGTACTCCCTGGGACCCGCTTTTGTCGGGCATTGATCCTCATTATCGGGAATGGAATCGCGGTCAGTGTCCATTCTTGGAATTTTCATATTGCCCGTCACTGTGGGTTTACATGAGGCTGTCGCGGAACCTGCGATGAGGGAAGCAGAGAGCAGAAGACCTTTGATAAAATATGACCTCTGCTCACCTCTTCTTTGTGGATATTTTACATTGTAAAATTTTTGGTTTTCCAATTTCATGGGTTGCTCCAATAAGCGGTACATTCTCAAATTTGCATACGCAGAGAGGGGTTATTGGATCTTCATGGCGTACTTGAGGTCTTTCCCCACAAGGATCGTTTTTTGATAAGGGTGACAAGGAATTCATATACAGCCTTGGTTCCAGATATGGTTCCCGCTCCACCAGTACCACTCACCTTGAGTTTATCCGGCCCGTGGAAAAAATGCCCCGAAATTGCATTCCCCCCTTTGTAAATAACCTTGAAGGTAAAACGAGGAATGCCACAGTCACAACTTGTATTATTGTGTTCTGAAAGGGGTGGAGCCACCTTGGAAAACGCCTTTATCTCTGCGGTTGTGAGGACAAATGTGTGAAGATCTTTTGTCTGATTCTTTGGGGGATATGGATTGTACACCATTATTTTTATCGCCTGTATCGTCCCTGGTGTGCTTTTTTGCGTCGAGGACTGGGCACAACTTAAGAAAAAAGCAGGAAAACAAAAACAGATCACAGTTCCTAATATATTGGTTTTAAACATCTAACTACCTCTTGGATTTGGGAAACGCACCTTTATGAATGCATAGTAAAATGGAATATTTCAAGAGTCAATCCTTTTCTTAGTTGAAACTTGAAAGTAGCCTCCGGTTTCGTTTACGCGGCTATTTCCTTTTGCCTCCTCTCCTGGTTCTCCCCAAATATGTGTGTCATCAGAGCCTCTCGCAGTTTGCCTAAATGCTGGCGTCCTCGCACCCGATACAGCCGTCCCTCAATATCTGTTAACGCGGCTGCAAGCCATCTTTGTCGCTGGTTTGAGTTCTTCCAGTGGTCCACTTTTCCACAAATTTCTTCTGCCTGTGAGTTGATGGATTCGATGCAATTGGTGGTTTTGAATGAGGTCCCAATGATGGAAAATACTCCGAGCTTGTGGAGCGTCAACGTTTCTTCAAGTCCCTCTTGGAGACTTCCTTCGGCAGATTGGTTGCGCTCCGAGAGCTCCTTTTCTATCTTTGAAAGTGCTTTGGATGCCTCATTATACGTAGGCCTGTTATAGGCTTGCTGTAAGCGTTTGCGCATCCATTTCTGTTCACTTTTAGGGAGATAGGAGACGATGTTTTCCCGCTTGTGCCATTGACATCTTTGGATGACAGCCAGCTTGCCAAAAGAAGAAATCCCCCACCCGGGTTGATTTTTTATATTGAATTTCCGTGAGCTGGGTAGGGTTTTAAGGATTTTGGTTTTGGTTGTTTTTCTCTGGATTTTATCGTTTATGATGGGCTGAAAATTGGCTCAAATCCTCTCATTTCGAGGCTTTAGATACACTTGTCGGTCTTTTTAGCGATTTTCGGTTATCACTGGTACTTCTGGATTCTACTCGAAGGGTGGGGATATTTCGTAGATGACGTGCTCGAGGGAGACTTTTACGTTTTGCTGAAGTCTCATCTTGTAGGTGCCAAGTGGGAACTCAACTTCCCGGTTTCCGTTTCGGAATTCATCGAAGGCTATGCGGTAGGATATCTGGAAGGACTTCCACTTTTCCCACATCTCA
>JAHJMX010000033.1 GCA_018821175.1 Patescibacteria group bacterium | reverse complement strand
TGTAGCAATGGAGACTTTAGTAATTTCTCTTGGACGAAAACATGCGCTCAAAGTTCCTCATTTGCTTGGTATGATTAACGAAGTTACAAGGGGACAAAGAGTTGATGTTGGAGATATCAATCTTGGAGAGAGAGAATCTAGTTTTGAAGTCCCTTCTGGCTTTGTTCAGCAGTTAACTAAGTCTATGTCTTCACTTAAATTTAAAGATCAAAGAGTGCGTGTGCAAGCAGGGACTCATGTTGCAAGAAGTGTTGAGCAACGGCCAACAAGAAAACCAATGCAAAGAAAAGACAGAGGACAAAGTGGAAGAAAAAGGCGTTAGGGAAATCGCAGCGTAATTAAAAAACCATTACAAGTATATTTCATATTGCAATGGTTTTAATAATTCAGATTATTTACTACTACCTTGTGAGCTAGTGGATGTTGTAGTTGGGGTGCTAGCAGGTATCGTGCTAGATGTTGTGTTTTGAGTTGAGACTCTAGGTTCAATTATAGGTTGTTCGGTTTGCACTGGCTCTCCTGGGGCATCTTCCGGTTGTTCCTCTTGTGTTGCTTCGCCAGGTATAGTCTCTGGCTGGTCTGGATCACCTTCTGCCTCTTCCTGCAAAGCATTTTCTGCTATTCCTTCTTGCACTTGTTCTATGGCATCTTCGATTGACTCTGTTACATATTCATCTTCGACAATATCGAGAGTGTCTTCCAAAGTTTCCAATAGATCATTTTGGATTTGGTATATTTCATCCAACGCAGTTTGTATAGCTTCGTTATCGCTATCCTCGGCTGCTTCATTTTCTATGTCGCTGATAGTTTCATTTAAGGCTGAGATGTCATCTTCAGATTCCTGGATGATTTGTGCTACAAGGTCATTGAGAGCGTCTTCGTCAATTTCTTCACCTGCTTCTTTTGCCGCTATCATTTCTTCTAATTCATCAAGCAAATTTGTTCCTTCTGCGATATCACCTTCAATTTCATCTATTATTTCATCTGTGTTTTGGTCGGGATCACCAGTAGATTCTTGTGTATATAACTTGTAACCAGTACAGCTCCCGATGAATAAAATCAGAATTAACAATATCAAAAGCAAAGTTCGAAGTGAGCCTTGTTCAGGTTGTGTGTAGTTATCCATAATAAATAAGGTTAAATGCCTAACTATCATTTAATACACAAAACCAGTTTTTCTGTTACATGGCTTTTATTTTATGAAATTATCCAATGCTTCTTCAACACTTCCAGTAAATTCATGAGATTCCAATCCTCTCTCTTTCATAGCGTCGACCATTTTCCCGCCGAATTCACCGGCGATTACAAGATTTACAGTTTTATCTGCAAGCATTTTTGCTACTGAAAATCCAGCCCCGCCGCTTCCTATGCTAAATGGGTTGCTGATTGTCTCACTTAGATTTTTTGTTTCATCAAAAATTAAATAATAAGGGGCTCGTCCTGCACGTGTATCGACCTTTGCTTTTTTATCTTTACCTTCCGATGCAATGGCAATTTTCATATTTTTTTGGTTAGTAATATTTTTTCCATTAATAGGCCATTTAAAACTGAGAATATGATCATGAAAATAGTTAAACTTATCGTTAAGTTTAGGCCAAAATAGAAGATCATCATTGGTATGAGTGGGAGTTTGACAGCTCTGTTATAGAGAAATACTGCTAGTAATGAATTTTTTGCACCTTTTTCTTGTAAGTCTGAAAGTAGTGGATACCACATGTAAATTGGTCCAGCAGAAATAATTCCTAGTATCATGGCGGCTAAATATCCTTTAACTCCCGATTCATGACCTAGAATTTTGACTATTTGCTTTGTTGACAGAGTGAAATTAAAAATGAACATCAGGAAAAATACGAGCACAAGCACTGGTAAAACGTTTTTTAAGAGTGTTAAGAAAGTTGTTAAAGATTCGATTATAAGCTCTGGATTGTAAATTCCAAAAACTACATAAATAATTACAACCAAAATGAGTAATTTAATGCTTCCACTAGTTTTCATCCATAGTCTTTTCATGAAAGTGAAAGTGTTAAATTAACTAAAATAGCGATAATTATTGCAGAAAAGAAACTTAGTGTATTGCGAATTATTGCGAACCTTTTGCCAAGCATTAGTGATTCTGCGGGGAGTTGAACGATCCCTACGGTAGACCATGTTAGTAGAAATGCGACAATTGCTACTGTGCTTACGCCTTGATCCAAAAATTCACCTCCGAGTACGTAGCTGTTGATTGGGTTGCCGGCAGAGATACTTCCTAGTATCCCACCAGTGAGCGAGTCTAAAATTGAGTTCCCAGTGAAAATTTTGCTATACAAGTCATGCGGAATTGCATTTATGAAAAATGCGATCAAAAGTAGAATTGTAATTAAATTTGGTATACTTCTTTTGAATGAATTCCATGTATCTCCTGCTGCTTGTTTAATTTTAGATTTTTCCATTAAAACTGATCAGAATACTTAATCTAAGGGTATTATAATATAAGGAATAGTCAAGGTTAAAATGAATATTAATTCATAATGCAACCTATGGTTCGCGATTTGCATCATATGGATTTGATCGTTAAGATGGTTTAGTCAAAATAATTTAATTAATCAAATATGGGAAATACAGAAAATCGTATCGCAGTGATCAAGACAAACCATGGTGTAATGGAGATTGAGCTTTTTGAAAAACATGCTCCAATTACAACGAAAAACTTTATCGATTTAGTTGAGAAGGCATTTTACGATGGAATTGTTTTCCATCGTGTTATTGAAGAATTTATGATTCAAGGAGGAGATCCAAAGGGGATTGGAATTGGGGGGCCAGGGTATACGATAGAGGATGAATTTCATCCAGAACTCAAACATGATAAAGCTGGGATTTTGTCTATGGCAAATAGTGGGCCAAACACTGGGGGAAGCCAATTTTTCATCACGCTTGTGGCAACACCATGGCTTGATTCAGCACATTCTGTTTTTGGACAAGTAATTAATGGGATGGATGTTCTTGAAAAAATCGGATCTGTTGAAACAGATCATAATGATATGCCTCTCGAGCCAGTGATTATGGAAAAAGTTACTATTAAATAGTTTTAATGATTCCGTTTCGTGACGGAATTTTACTGAAATTCGAGCACGTCGATTGTTGGTGGCATACTGAATCGCAGTGGTAGCCCAGTTTCCCCCAAACCTGGTGATACGAAAACTTTTCCTGTTTCCGTTTCGTGCAAATCTTTGTCGAATTGCCCGCTGCATGGGATTACCCATTTATATATGATTGGAAG
>JAHJMX010000135.1 GCA_018821175.1 Patescibacteria group bacterium | reverse complement strand
TATACCATATACTATATGCCATATACGCCTCTCATTTCTTCTCCCCTTTCTTCACCTCATCCTCTATCTTCAAATAGAGTTCTAGTAAAGCGCCTGCTGTTGGGGCTGAGACAGTCGCTCCAAAACCGCTATGTTCAGAAATCACAGCCACCGCAACCTGTGGCTTGTCTGTTGGTGCAAAGCCGACAAACCAGCCATGATCTCTGCATTCCTTCGAATGACATTCCCTATCAAGGCTCACAACCTGTGCTGTGCCTGTCTTTCCTCCCATCGGATAAGCCAGTCTTGAAAGACGATGGCCTGTGCCGCTGGGTGAGGAGACGACCTCGGATAGCGCCTTTTTGATCAGCATGAGATTCTTTTTTGAGAGTCCGATCATCTCCGTTTTTTCATCCATCTTCCAGGTGTATATGACCTTCCCTTCGACATCAGTGATCGTATTGACAAAATGCGGAGCTAGCTTAACACCGCCGTTGACTATCTGTGCTAACATCATGGAATTTTGTAGCGGTGTGACAGTGTTATACCCCTGTCCAACTGAGAAGGATACAGTATCACCCTTTTGCCATCCGCGTTTCAGATTTTTCTTCTGCCACGCTAATGTCGGCATGACACCGCTTCGCTCATCGGTTAACCCAAGATCATAGCTCTTCCCCATTCCCAATTTTGTCGCGACATCCACAATACCGTCAACACCCACTTTGAGACCTGTCAGATAATAGTAAATATCACACGACTGAACGAGCGATGTGTTGAAATCGATAGAGCCGTGACCGTACTTGTTCCAACAGTGAAAACCCCTGTTTCCGAACATCATCACACCGCCGCACGATTGCCTCGTATTCTCGTTGATCTTCCCCGACTCGAGACCGGCGAGCCCCGTCACGATTTTAAAAGTAGATGCGGGTGGATAGGCACCCTGCACCACTCTGTCGAGCAGTGCCTTGTCTTTATCCTGCGAGAGCATCGACCAGTATTTACTTCCATCCGGACCTGCCATCTCTGTGAGATCGTAGGATGGAGAGCTGTACCACAACAAAATGGCGCCGGTATTCACATCGACCATCACGGCGGCCCCCGCATAATCCTTCAAGAGTTCCGAGGCCATTTTTTGCAGCTCCACATCCACTGTAAGACTGATCTCATGACCGCTTCTTGCCTCGACTCTTTTTAATCTGTCTGCGATACCTTCATAATCGATTCTCTGTCCGACGGCGTTCACCACATACTGGTCATAACCATCTTCGCCTCTTAGAACATTGTCGTACAGGGCTTCAACTCCCCTTATTCCGATCACATCTCCGCTCTCATATCTTCCCGGATATTTTTCATTGAGATGTTTCAGTCGCCCGGCATCCACTTCCCTCAAATACCCAAGAAGGTGAGTCGCCATATTTCCCTGAGGATATCTTCGAACGTAATTCACAACGACATCGACACCCCTGAGATCGTAGCCGTGTCTGTCGGTCAGCCATGGTCCTTTTCTGGAACGTATTATCGCAACATCGGAGAGGCTCGCATCCCTCCTTACGACGAGTGGAGCATAAGAGGGAAATTTATCTCGACTCGCCCATACTTTTTTCAAATCATCCATATCTATATTGAGCAGCGTGTGAAGAGAATCCATTGCCTTCGCAGGATCCTTTACATATTGCGGTATCAAAATGATATCGAAGGATGCCCTGTTCGAGACAAGCACATTTCCCCTTCTATCTAGTATCTCGCCTCGCGGTGAAGGGATCGGCAATTCCTTGATGCTGTTCTCCTCGGAGAAGAAACGATAATAGTTTCCCTTTACGATCTGGAGATGATAAAGACGGATCAGCACTATGCCACAGAGGAGGAGGACAGCAATTGTGAGATATTTGAACTTGCCCTCCACATCGGCAGTATAATCATGCGATATGCCTAACGACCCCCGACTCAATTTGCCTCCTCAAGACTCGAAGAGAGTTTGATAAAAAGCCCTACGATAAAGACGCCAAGCAAGGCATCAGCGATTGCCTGAAAAGGGGCATTTTTAAAAACAAAGGCAAACCATTTTTCATCTCCGCGAAGGAGATATAAAAAAAGCCCTCTAAAAAATTTATCCATGAAGCTCACAACCGCAAGCCAAACGAAGCGGGATACGAATGTATCTATCGTGATAAAAGAACTCATAAGAGTTATAAAGGAATAGATTATACAATATGTGAATGAAGAGATTCCTAGCGGGCTATGCGTGGAAAGATCTGTGAGAAGTCCCAAAAAAATGAGTATGGGAATCGCCCTCGACCATTGCATGTTTAACCCTGCAAAGAGAACTACAGTAAGGAGCAAATTGATATGAACGCCGAAAAAAAAATCACCCGATAACCAGGTGTTCTGTAGAGCAGTAGCGATCAATCCGTAGAGGGCGAAGAAAAGAAAAGAGCGCATTTAACTCTCCTCCTTATCACTTGTGCTCTGCAAAACTAAAACCTCTTTTATCTGGGATAGCTCTTCCATAGGAACGATCTCGGCAGATTTAAAAATAGCGTCTGTCTGATATTTGAGATTCTTCACTTCGCCGACGGGTAGCCCTGCGGGATAGATGCCGTCAAAGCCGGATGTGATCATCAGATCATCCTCACGTATATCGCTTCTGCCATCGAGATACTCGAGCCTTGTCAGATATTGAAGAGGACGAAGTTCAGCATATCTCATCATCCCGACAAGTATGGCACGAGCGCCTGAGCGCAGCACCTGCACGTCGATCGCGCTGTTCGGATCGATGATGAGCAAGACATGTGAACGATGCGCGAAGACGCGCTCTGTTCTTCCCACGAG
>JAHJMX010000032.1 GCA_018821175.1 Patescibacteria group bacterium | reverse complement strand
TCTGCAACAAACCTAGAGCTTGCAATTAGTATTTTTATTAGCGCTGATGTTAGAAGCGAAGGAGCAATAACAATTCCAGCACGATTAATTACAAATTACGTTTCACTTTTAAAAGACGAACAAGTTGAAATGCAGCTTACAGAAGGGCTTTCTTTAAACTTAAAAACACAAGAGTCTGAAACTAAAATCAAAGGAATTAACGCTGACGAATTCCCATTAATTCCAAAAGTTGAAAATCCACAAATAATTAAAATACCAGCAGAAGAACTTAATTTAGCTATAACAAGAACAGTTTTTGCCGCTTCTCAAAATCCAGCAAAACCAGTTTTGTCAGGAGTTTTATTTGATGTAGAAAAAGATTTAGTTAAAGTTGTTGCCACAGATAGCTATAGACTTGCAGAACAAAAAATCCAACTTAAAGAAAGAGCTGGTTTTTCAATTCAATCAATTGTGCCAGCACGAACAATTCAAGAACTTGGGAAAGTTTTATCAAAGAGCAAAGAAGACATCGAAGTTGAATTTTCGACTAGTCAAATTTTGTTTAAAATTGGAGACGCAGAACTCACTTCTCGTTTAATAGAAGGGAAGTTCCCTGCATATGAAAAAATATTCCCAAAGACAAATAAGACCAAAATAGACGTTGATATAAACGATTTAATGCAAACGGTTAAGAGGGTTTCTCTTTTTGCACGGGAAAACAACAACAACATCAAACTTGCAGCAACAAACGATGGCAAATTGGTAGTTTCAACTGATGAAACAAAAGTTGGTGAGGAAAAAGCTGAGATCTCGATTGAAATTTCTGGAGAAAATAACAAAATTGCACTAAACTCACAATATCTTGCAGAGGCCCTTTCTTGTCTTAATTCTGACAAAGCGACTATCGAGCTCAATGACAACTTGTCGCCTGCCGTAATTAAGCCTTGCAAAGAAGAGGGGTATTTGTATATTATCATGCCACTTAAAGTTTAATCCCCTCAAAAAAAACCGAGGATTAACAAGACAAGATCCACTTGAAGAGCAAAATGAAAAAAATCAGCGATCTTTTTGTAGCTGACCAGAATATTCGTGTTTTGGATCTTTTTTATAGGCAAAAAAACATGTCTCTTTCTGGTGTCGGGAACTCTTCATCAAAGGTGTTTGTTGTGTTAGAGATTTTGCGCAAATTCAAAGAAAACAAAAGCGTCGTCTGGATAACCAACAGCATCTCTGATCAAAAGGAAATTATACAGGCACTTGATGTGTGGAGCGACATAGATGTTTACGAGTACCAATTAAAAGAAGAATCTGCACGCGCGGATTTAATAGAAATTTTTAGCACAATTGGTCATATCAAAACTAAAAACCAAAAAGTAATAGTTGCAAACTATCAGGCCCTTGCACAAATGATTCCAGAACAAAGAGAGGTTGAAAGAAAAATTATTCACCTTGAGGTTGGGCAGGAAATTTCGAACATAGAGCTGATTGAAAATCTTGTACAAAACGGGTACGAAATAGCACCAGGCGATTTTGTTGAAAAAGGAATGTATTACCAAAAAGGCGAAATTATAACAGTGTTCCCAGCTAATACAGAGAACCCTATCCGCGTTGAACTTGCGTATGACAAGATTGAGGCAATGGATTTTTATGAGCAAACAGAAACAAACAACAGTATAGAAAAGATAAAAAAAACCGAAATTTATCCACTGAAAGTTCGCGATGAGGGCGGATTACTTTTTGATTACCTGTCTGAAGATTCTCTTGTTGTAGAAGACGAAGTAGATGTTGTTGATGAGTATTTTGACGAGTGGAACGAAATGATGGATGAAGTTTATGAAAAATGTAACTCGATAACATTTACATCTTTTAACGAAGACGTTGATAAACATGAACACTTACACTATTTGTCTGTTTTAAAATATCGTGGGATTTATGATTTTGTCACCGATTTGCGGGAAAAACAACGTAGCAACTGGAAAGTTGTCATTTTCACAAAAAAAGAACAAGAGCTGGCTGCTATTTTAAAAGAATACAATATCCCATATACAAACAGCCAAGACGAATTAAAAGATCCTGCAAAAAGTGATTATTTCTTGTTTATTGTTCCAACTGAAAAAGAAGGAATATTCCCAATGGCATTCCAAAATCCAGAAATTAAATTAGTAATTTTAACAGACAAGGATGTTGTTTCTTTGAAAGATGAAAGCAAAAAAACATCTAATCAAAAAGTATACCTAGACTTTCTCACAAGTCTAAAACCTGGAGATTATGTTGTTCACGGGGATCATGGGATTGCGCGTTTTATGGGACTAGAGAAGAAAACGATTGACGAAATTACGCGTGAATATATGAAGCTTGCATATGCCGAAAACGACAAATTGTTTGTTCCGATTGATCAAGCAGATAAGATTAATAAATATATCGGTGCAGATGGGGAGCCACCAAAGCTTACACGGCTTGGTTCTGCCGAATGGTCAACTTTGACTAACCGCGTAAAGAAGGAAACAGAAAAAATCGCAAAAGAACTATTGGTTTTATATGCAAAGCGAAGAAGTGCAAAAGGTATTAAATATAAAACAGATACCGACATACAGGAGAAATTTGAGGAGACTTTCCCATATGAAGAAACGCCAGGACAAATTAAAGCTATCCATGACGTTAAGGCCGACATGGAAAATGATAAGCCGATGGACAGATTAATTTGTGGAGACGTAGGATTTGGGAAAACCGAAGTTGCCATGAGGGCGGCATTTAAAGCTGTACAAGAAAAAAAACAAGTTGCTTTAATTTCTCCAATTACAATTTTGGCCGATCAACATTACAAATCTTTTGTTAAAAGAATGGACGAATTCCATGTTCGAATAGAAATGTTAAGTCGATTTAAAACTCCAAAACAACAACGCGAAATTATAGAAAACCTTAAAAAAGGTGAAATTGATATTGTGATTGGAACACATAGATTGCTTCAACCGGATATCAAATTTAAGAATTTGGGAATTGTTATTATCGACGAAGAGCAAAGGTTTGGAGTTAAACAAAAGGAAAAACTTACAGAAATGAAAAGCGATGTTGATGTGTTGACTTTAACAGCAACTCCAATCCCACGAACGTTAAATATTTGCTTAAATAAACTTCGTGATATTACAACAATCACAACGCCGCCGCATGGTAGATTGCCGATCATCACCGAGGTTCGTCGATATTCAATGGGTCTTGTTCGGGAAGCGATTTTGCAAGAATTAAGTCGCGGCGGACAAGTTTATTTTCTTCATAATCGTGTGCAGACAATTGATAGCATGGCAGATAAATTGCGAAAACTTATCCCAGAAGCAAAGTTTGGCGTTGCTCACGGGAAGTTAGGCGCAGGGGATCTCGAGGAGCGGATTATGGGCTTCAAAGACCATAAATTCGACGTACTTGTTAGTTCGACAATTATTGAAAATGGGATCGACTTATCAAACGCCAATACATTGATTGTAAATAATGCAGAAAAATTTGGACTCTCACAACTTTATCAATTACGTGGACGTGTTGGGCGCGGAAAAAGGCAAGCTTATGCATATTTCTTATATCATGGACAACGCCTAAAACTAGACGCAAAAAAACGATTACGCGCTATTGTTGAAGCTTCTGATCTTGGAAGTGGTTTCCAAATTGCCATGAAAGATCTTGAAATTAGAGGTGCCGGAGATATTTTGGGAGCTAATCAACATGGAGTTATCAACGTTGTTGGAGTTAGTCATTTTATTCGTATGCTCAACAAAGCCGTCGAAGATCTTAAGGCTGGCCGCTTGAAAGATGGGAAGGATGGAGAGGACGAAGTGTCAGAAGTCTCAATTGAATTACCGGTGACGGCATTTATTCCAGACGCCTACATTGTTAATTCGAAAGATAAAATTAATGCATACCAAAAACTTTCATCTGCTGACAACTTAGATTATTTACGCGATTTGCATGAGGAAATGGTGCAAGAATATGGGAAAACACCACATGAAGTTCAAAACTTATTCCGAGTACTCGAGCTCAAAATCGAGGCTAAGCTATCAGGGCTTTCAAATATTAAGGCAGAAAATATGCATATGGCGCAAGGTAAACAATTGGTGCTTACAATGACTAAAAAAGTGAAGCCGGAAAATATTATGAACCTGCTTGAACATAATAATAAATGGATGATTAGTGGTACAAAACTAAAAATTAATATTGAGGATTTGGGGATGCAATGGTTCGATGAACTTCGAGAAAACGTAAAAACATTGCAGAAAAAACTTAGTGCGATTTAAAATATTTATAAAATGGAAATTCGCAACCTTCAAAAAGACGACGTGAAAATTTGTTCGGAAATTTTGCAAAGAACATATGCTCAAGAACCGTACAATGTAAATTTTGATTCCAAAATAGCGTTTCAATATATTGAAGAAAAGTTACGGTTTAACCCTGAAGGAAGTTTTGCGGCCGTAATCGATGGGCGCATAATTGGATTTATTTTTGTAGGTTTCTTTACTTGGGTTGAGGGGAAACAAGGGTTCATCGAAGATATCGATGTCGACATTGAATTCCAAGGGCGTGGATATGGCGATAAATTACTAAAACATGCAGAAAAATATATTCGTGAAAGCGGAGCAAAAACGGTGATGTTATGGGCCGACAAACACGCAAAAGCTTTAGAGTTTTACAAAAAAAGAGGATTTTCTGAAGCAGATGAGCTTATTCAAATGTTTAAAAAGTTGTAACAAGGCGGCCTTTCCCACCTGGCCAAGCTGCCGCTTGACAAATTTGCCACATAAGGTAAAATAAACAAGCTAGAGATAATATACGCTATTTGAAAACTTGGGGATGTATTTGGTATTCGACAAAGGCTATTTGAAATGGCAAGTTGCAATCCGGGGGTCGCGCTGTCTCCCCGCACATCCGTCCAGCGCAAAATTAGATGCTAACGTATCTGAAAATAGTGCTGCTTACCGTGGTCAATATGGACTAGTTCCTGCTTTGGCTTTGGCTTAGTTAGCCTAAATGGACTTATATTAAGTCCGCGTCTTTATGTCTGACGCCGATGTTTCATAAAGGCGACATCTTATCGGCTCAAGATTCTGGTTTTGGTTTTGGCCAGAATATGAAAACCTTATAAACCAACTTGCTCGCGATTTTTTGTTTATTCTTTATCAAGAGCAATATTCAAAATAAACTACGATTGTAGGCGCTTACCGTTTCGGTCTTTGGACCCGGGTTCGACTCCCGGCATCTCCACCAAAAAATATCAGCCTTTTTGGCGTGTCTAAGCGGTTTATTGTTTCAACTTATCTTGTAAGTCAAGGGCTTGGATTAACTTTTTCCAACGCTCCGTATATACAAAAAACAATGCCGTTTCTGGTACACTAGATCGCTCTGATTCTTTCCACTTTATAGCAGGCGAGTAAGTTTTTATATATATAGTTGGTTCATTTTGGTTATATTTTAAACCTAGAATTGGACCGGCATAATGTAACGGCGTATCCTCGTCGGCTGTCCACAATTCCAATGTTTTAAATTCACAATCTTTGATTGCTACAGATTTGTGTTTTGAAGGGTTTTTTGGGTAGTAAATTTCTATATGACTGCCCATGATCTTTATCAAAATGTAGTGATAAAGCTTTTTGCTAACCTTGTATATAACGTAAATCGGAATAACAACAAATAGGCTAGCTATAATAGGCATAAAAGGACTAAGTGGAAGCTCTTTATATCCTATAGCATAGGTAATAAGCATAATAATGCCCAATAAAACAAAAATTCCATTTCCAGCAAAAACAATAATTGGCCCCATATAACTGGTGTGGAGTTTATATGTGCTTTCAGGTTCTTTTTCAGCTTGGAGAAGTTCGGGGCTTTTATTTGTCAATACTCTGATAATAATTATCGCTATGAAAGCTGCGACAATAGTTATAACAAATTGTGCACTATATCCAATTTGTTCTATGAAATTTCCGTTTTCCATGTTCAAAAGTTATATATTGTTGAATCAAATATATCTTTTATAAACCTATATGAACAGAATAAAACTCGGATAGGTTAACGATTCCAACTCCCAACTGGTGATAACTTAAACAACCAAAAACTGCAGCTACAAAAGGCTTATTAACAATTTGCTGTAAGCTGCTTTACTATAGGCAACCACTCAACAACCAGTTCATTAAACGAGTTCCAAAAATTTAGATCTGTGTCCACCAAAAAATATCAGCTTTTTTGGCGTGTCTAAGCGGTCCTGGCATGGTTGGGGGGGTGCGATGAGTAGTCCGTCAGGTTTTTAAAAAAGATTTAATCTTCTTGTCAACTAACAGGGGTTTTGTTAAGATGTGTTTCTATTAAATACAAGATTATGAAAAAACTAGCATCAATATTTATAATCGCAATTATCTTTACAGGTTGTTTTTCTGGTGAAGGGTTGGTTGATATGCGTGTGAAACAAGAAAGTTTAAACGGTGAATGTTCAACATTTGTTGATGATTATACAGGGTTGTCTTTTAAGCATCCCACAGGCTCTTCTGTTGCTAATCCAGAGGGCCCTATTTTTGAACAAAATCCGGTTCTTTATCAACTCTCAACAGAGTTCGATTTTGATATTTGGATTGATGATTTGCTTGTTCATGTTCAATTGCAAAGATATGATATTGAAGAATTTTCGATTAAAATGTATTTAACAAGTCTAGATCCTGAACAGGAAATCCAAGATTTTCAAATTGAACAAGAGTATGCAGATCGTAGGTTGTTAAATAAATGTGAAGACGATTTGCTCAACAAAGATCAATACTTAATAAAAGACTGTAAAAAGTTAAGCTCGAATATTACTACATATATCGATGCCAGCCTTGTAGAATTGGGGCTTTTTCAGTTTTATTATATAGAAACAGGTGACGACAGGTGGCCTATTGCAACTATGTATGTTGGTTTGTTTAACGAACAGGAGGCTCGTGATATATTTGCAAAATATCAATTAAGAAAAGATGCTGAAGTAGAACAATACGAAGATTTTGCAAGAATTAGAAGAGAATCAGCAAAAGAAACATTAACTTCTACGGAATTAAATAAAGAAAAACAGCAAATAATTATGCTTGTTGACGAAATTGCAAAAAGCTTAATTATTGAATAACCTACAAAGGGTTTCCAACTCCCAACTGGTGATAATGAAAACTCTCTAAATCCGCATCTACAAAAGGCTTAACGTTAAGCTTTTGAAAGCTGCTTAACTACAGGCAGCCACTCAACAACCGCTTCATTAAACGAGTTCCAAAAATTTAGATCTGTGTCCACCAAAAATTCAACATAAAAAAACCACCCCTTCGATTATCGAAAAGGGCGGTTTTTGTGAATGCTTTAAATAAACCAAACATTGTAACCTAAATAAAGACCTCCAATTACCCAAATAACACCTCCTATAGGGAGCAACCAACTCATATTTAAAAATCTTTCTATTAATTTATTAAGTTCTTTAGGTAAGAATGCGAAAATGGCTCCTTTAAGAACCATACCCCAACCAACGATTGTAATGATAACCTCCCAACTTGCAGTCCATACATTGTGGGCAAGTACAAGCGCAACACCGGCAACAAGCAAAACCATTGTAGTGAAAAGCATTAACCCTTCGTTTTTCATCCAAGTTTTATAAACTTTTGTGTAATAAGCGCTTCGGATCAAGAGTGCCAAGCCGATAACAACGAGCACAACACTAATCAACTTCCCTAAATAAACAGAAAGCTCCATACCCTTTTGGGTTAAGAATAAACAAATACCTACATACATTTACGCACACCCAACGAGATAACACAACAAAAGACCAAACAAAAACAAAATCAAGCCGGTTATAACAATAAAAGTTTTTTTGGTGAACAATGGTTCAAAAATTACTGTCATTTGCGGGAAGACAAGCAGCAAAAACCCTTTTATAAGTGCTATCCATCCTATAATTGTTATAAGAACAGCCCAGCTAGCTTCCCAAATATTATGATGTAATATTATAAGTAGTCCTATTACAAGTGCTGCGATTCCACCAAAGAATAGATATGTTTTGTCTTTGAAAATAGAGCGAAAAGTTTCTTTGTAGTACTCTGCATTAAAAAGCATACCAAGCCCAAGAGCGATCGCAACCGTTCCGTAAATCTTGGCAACCAAGACAGAAAGATCCATGATAAAGAGGTTAAGAGAGATAAAAAAAAGAGAGGTTTGTTAAATGCTAATACTCTTTTATAAATTTGTAAAGCAGTGCAAAAATTTTATGAAAAACATTTGAATTGCCGAGGGGTTGTCATGCATTAATTTGCATGTGTATGCAACAACGAATATTTTTACAAAAAATCAAAAAACTTTATAGTATACTGTAGAAATAATTAATTTATTATGAGAATAAACAAAATTTTAGCAATAATAGTTTTGCCGTTTTTGTTTTTTGCGTCAGGGTGTGCCGAGAATCTAAACAAAGATGAAATTCTGAAGCAAGCCTCAACTATTCAGGAAAATATTATAAAAAGATCATATGTTGATATTTTGAAGAGCGGAGTTCAGCCTGGGATTAAGCCCGAGTACGCATTCCCAAAAGGTTATCAATATGAAAATGGTTGTTTTGGATTTGCAATTAAATATATTGTTGAATATAAATTTGGCGAAACACTCGACATGCTTCAAGCAGAAAAAATTATCAAAAAACCACGATATGAACTTTGGACATTGAATTATATTAAGGATTTTCTTGAAGAATATGGAATAGTTTTGAATTGGTATCATGACTCAGAGAAGTTTTTCAAATTTCTTGAAGCGGGAGAGCCGTTATTGATTCAATACAAATATCCAGTTGCTGAAAACAGATGGATTAGTCATTTTGTCGCAGTTTATTCGTTTGATTTAGAGGGCGTTTGGATTTCTCAATCGGTTACAAATAAGCACGAAAAAGTTCTTTATAAAGATGTTTTTAAACCAGACGGGATGACCACACAATTTATGTTTGCGACTGTGGAAACTTTCAATCCGAAAACCCTAGAAATCGAAACTCCTGCAACGCCAAATATAAATTAAAGAAAGCTAGTTTTGTTGCGGAAAAAGTAGTAGAATTATTTTCGCGAAACATTTAATGAATTAATAGAAAATGACACTTACATATATATTGATAATTGGCGGAGCGCTCCTGTTTGGAGGTCTTGCAAGCCAGATAATTTTCCTCAAGTTAAATTTTGTGGACGTTAAACGTGCGGAACAAAAAGGCGCAGATATGATTGAAAATAGTCAAACTGAAGCTGCGGAAATCACAGATGAAACCACCAAGAAGGTCGCAGAAATTAATGAAAATACGATCGAGATGGAAAAACAAATGAAAACTTTAATTACAGCGATTGAGGAGAACATCACGTTTAAGGAAGAAATGCTAGAGCGTAAAACGCAAAAAAACGAGTATTTTGAGAGAGCGCTAAAAGGGATTGAAGGAGAAATAAGTTTTTCAGAATCACAAACAGCAAATATCGAAAGCCGGCTTCAAGAAGCGCTTGCGAACATTCTTGGAGTAAAACTTGAGGACTTGAAGCGCAGCTTTATAAGTGATTTCACTAGAGATTTAGAGGCAGAAATTCCAGAAAAAGTGCAAAAACTTGTAGAAATAACAAATGACAATTCAACAAAAATAGCCAAAGATTTTTTGAAAGGGGCTATGCAAAAATTTGTTGATGAAACTTCTGTTGAAAAAAATGAGGCAAAAATCATAGTTTTACATGATGAAGTAAAAGCGGCAATTGTTGGACCAGACGCTAGAAACATTATGCTCTTTGAAGAATTACTTGGCGTGGACGTGATATTTAACGATGAGCCAAAGACAATTCATGTTTCTTGTTATGACTTGCTTCGTAAAAATATTGCGCGCATTGCACTGGAAGAATTGGTTAAACATAAGAAAATTACTGAAACAACTGTTCGTGAGGCGATTGATAGCGCGCGGCTTGTTCTTGATAAAGATTTAGTTCGAGTTGGAGAAAAGGTGATTAAAAAAATGGGGTTTACGCGAGAATTCCCACCAAAATTAATCAAAGTTATTGGGCGACTTAAGTATCGAACAAGTTATGGTCAAAATATTTTACTTCATTCAATTGAAGTTGCGTATATGGCGGAAATGCTTGCGAGCGAACTTGGTCTTAATACTAAGACGGCAAAAATTGCAGGATTTTTCCATGATATTGGGAAGGCAATTGATCAACAGGTTGAAGGTTCGCATGATGTTTTGACTCGTGAGATTATGACTAAGTATGGATGTTTTTCACAGGAAGAAATCCATGCGGCATGGACTCATCACGAAGCTGCACCACCAGAGACACCAGAGGCTAGGCTTGTTATGGCTGGAGATGCAATTTCTGCGGGTCGGCCAGGAGCTAGACAAGAATCAATTGAACGTTATGTCGAGCGACTACGTGCGCTTGAAGAAATTGCGACAAGTTTCCCTGGAGTTAAAAAAACTTATGCTATATCTGCAGGGCGTGAAATCCGCGTTATTATTTCACCAGAAGAAGTTGCAGATGAAAAGATGCATGAATTAACAGAAAATATTGCACAAAAAATAGAAAACCAACTTAGTTTCCCGGGCCGCATAAAGGTTAATGTTATACGTAGAACCCGTTCGGTAGATTTCGCTAAATAAAACCAACTTAATCGTTTTTTATATGTTTTTCAAAAAGAAAAAAACGGATCTGGCCATGTTACCAAAAAAGAAAAAAGGAGTCGTTGATAAAATTGTTATGGGTACAATTTTGGGGGGAGCAATTGGTTCCGTAATTGGGATTACGCTTGCGCCTAAATCAGGTAAAGAAACAAGGGAATACATTAAAGATAAGGGAAAATTCGCTTATCAAAAAAGTATTGAGGCGAAACAAAAGTTTATGGAAGAACATGGAGAAGGACTTGAAGCTTTAAAAAATCAAGCCCAAAAAAAGAGCGGAAAAGTATGGAATTATTTCAAAAAAAGAATGAAGCGACGATTTAAAAAATAGTTTTCAAATTCGGTAAAAACTCCATGGTTTCAAAAAAGAAAAAGATTCACAAAAAGAAAAAGACGCTTGTGCAAGATCTGAAAGAAAATATTCAGAAAGTTTCGGCGAATTTAAAAAAGCATCAACAGGCTAAAAAAGAGGCAGAGGAAAAACGACTGCGTGAAGAAAAGATGGAGAAATTGAAAGAAGAATTAAAAAATGCGATTGCAAACAAAATTAAAGGCACAGTTATTGCTGCAAGTATTATCGTAGCTATTTTGGTCGCGTTCCAATTTTCATCAATGGTGATTAAGTATGAGTTGGCGGGGAAGGCTTTACCAGGAACACGTATTGCCGGCATGGATGTCGGGATGATGACGCTTGATGAAATCCAAGGAGAACTTATGGCAAAAGGGCAACCATTCCTTGACGCAAAAATCCAAATGAGTTTGGGAGATTTGTCTGCGGAATTTTCACCATATGAACTTGGAATTCAACTTTTACCACGCTATACATTGCAGGAAGTTAAGTTTGTGGAAGTTGACGGGATGAGCATTTTTGAAGTTTTGTCTGAAATCTGGAACGATAATGAAATTCCATTTTATGTTTCTGTTGATATAGATACGGCAATTAATAATATAGAAAAGAAATTTGATTTTGCTCAAAGAAAAGCAAAAAATGCTCATTTTGGTTTTGACGAAAATGATGATTTGATTGTTTTGCCTGGGGAGATAGGAGAAGAAATTGATATGCGGGGGCTTTATCAAACAATTAAAGAAAGCGCTAATAAACTTTCGTCTGCCCCGATAATTATTGAGACTCAAAGCAAAGATCCTATAGTTACTACTAATGAACTTGAGGCTCAAAAAGAAAAAATTGCAGAAATCTTAAAACAAACGATTTCGTTATCTTATGAGAATTGGGACTGGGACGTAAAATTGATTAATCATATCGATTGGGTTGATTTTACTTATCAAGACAGCGTGGATTTTAATGGAGTTATTACTTTGCCACTTGAAATTTCAGAGAACGCAACATATACATTGTCTGAATTTATCACAACCAAAAAACAACTCGCAATTAAGATAAACGAACAACTTTTCAATGAATATATTGATGAAGAAATCAGCTCGATTATTGAAGTTGAGCCAGGAGATGTTTTAATTTCTATGGATGAAAATGGCGAAATTATTATTGAAGGACAGGGGAAAAACGGGCGAACGATTAAAAGGGATTTTTTTGTTGATGCTTTTGTTTTAGCTATTAATCAAAATCTCAACGAGGTCCCAATTCCTGTGCAAGAACGCAAAGCCAACGTAGAAGTTTCCGAGAATTTAAAAATGCTTGGTATCGAAAGTTTGATAGGGACTGGGCGTAGTGCCTTTGTAGGATCGACAGCAAATCGTGTGCACAATATTTCAGTAGGGGTGGAAAGGTTTAATGGTACGTTGATTCCTCCTGGGCAAATATTCTCTTTTAACGAACGTCTTGGGCCTGTGGATGCCTCGACAGGGTATTTGCCAGAGCTTGTTATTAAACCGGAAGGAACTATTAAAGAATACGGAGGAGGGCTTTGCCAAGTATCTTCAACGATGTATCGTGCTGCTATTTTTTCAGGATTGCCAATTGTTGAGCGCACGCCACACTCATATGCGGTTTCGTATTATGCACAAATATATGGGTATGGTCTCGATGCATCAATTTATATTGGAGTGCTTGATTTGAAATTTGAAAATGATACAGGAGGGTATATTTTGGTTCAGGCATATACAGAAGGAACCAATGCTTATTTCAAGTTTTATGGGACAGATGATGGACGCAGCGTTGAAATGGAAGGGCCTTATCTCGGCGGATATCGTTCGCCAGGTGCGCCTGTTGTTGTGCAGTCATCTTCACTTGCCCCAGGCCAAAGCAAACAGGTTGAAAGCGCGCACACCGGATTTAATGCTACTTGGTATCGTTATTTAACAAAAGGTGGGGAAACCGTCAAGGAGCCAATTTATAGTACTTACAAAGCAATTCCAGCTAGAATTTTAGTTGGTCCGAGTGCAGCCCCTGTGGAAGAAGAATAGACTACGTATCCTTTGGAAGATTTAAAGAGATTTAAAGATTTCCAATTTGTTTTTTCATGTCGCACGCAATTTTATTCTCAGGTTCTAATGCAATGGCTTTATCTAAATAAAAAGTGGCCT
>JAHJMX010000031.1 GCA_018821175.1 Patescibacteria group bacterium | reverse complement strand
CGAGTGAAGCGATTGGAATGTTGAGACCAAATTCTTTCATAATTTTGATGCCTTGCAACAGTTGGCCTTTCCCTCCATCGATCAAAATTAGCTCTGGTTCTTCAGTAAAACTTTTTTCTTCCGCATATTTTGATTTATTTAGCAATAAACATTCGTTACCTTTTTGAACCTTAATGCCATCTGGGAGTTTTTTGATTTTTTGAAATCCTGCCTTTTCCAAAATTTCAATTTTGTTTTTAGCGATACTAATATATATACGGTTTTTTGTAGCCTTATTTATGAAGGCCGTAACCAAATTATCATGAATTTTAGTGCAATTTAAATCGTGGAAATATTCCAAATCGTCTAATTTCTCATATTTAAATACTGCAACAATTTTTTCATCAATTTCTGCTTTGAAATAATCTTCAACTTTACATTGTTTCTTTGCAATTAATTTACAAATTGTTTCAAAATCTTTTTTTGAAGCTTTTCGTAATTTCACATTGGTCTTGCTTTCTTTTAAATATAAAAGGCGACGTTTGAGAATTTCAAACATTGCGGTGTAATCATCTGGTTTCCCTTCTGGAACAGTTCGGATTTTGAATCTACGATATTTGTCTTTTGCAGGGGCTCCATTAATAAATACAACCATAGAGGCAACTTGATTTGTTCCTGAAATATGCGAAATATCATAACATTCCATTCTTCTTGGAGCTTTTTTTAGATCTAATTTCTCCTGTAATTCTTTCATTGCAAGTTTCATTTTCGCTTCATCAGTTTGCCATTTAACTTTACTTTGTTTAGCAAAATTTTCGGCATTATCTCCTGCTAATTTCAAGATTTTATGTTTTTCGCCTTTTTGCGGGAAATTCAATGTAACTTTTCGTTTGCGCATTACGGACAACCATCCCTGTATAAGCTCTTTATTCTCGATCTCGTGTGGCAGCAAAATCTCGGTTGGCAAATCCCCTGTTTTTTCATAATATTGCTTCAAAAACGCCTCTAGGATCTCTTCATTTGAATCCTTTTCATCTTTCTTCTTATTGTTTTCTTCGTAATTACTTTTGAAGATGAAATTTTCTTGATTTATCAACTTCCCTCCACGAATTACAAATAATGTGAAATAAATGCGCCCAAGTGATTCAAAGTAATTTATAGCATCAATATCTTCACGATTTACCCCAATAATTACTTGGCGCTTTGAAATTTCTTCAACTGCTTGGAGTTTATCTCGCAATTTTGCAGCACGCTCAAATTGCTTATTTGCCGCAGCGTCTTGCATGTCTTTTGCTAATGCTTCTGTGATTTCCCCTGTTTTCCCCTGCAAAAATCTCACGATTTGGTCGATGATTTTCTTATATTCTCCTTTTGTACAATTCCCTATACATGGAGCGATACACCTCTTGATATGATAATCCAAACATGGATATTTCATCGATTTCCGAGTGACTTCAATCTCTCCATTTTTTTCCTCTATATCTAAATTGCAATGTCTGTATGGGAAAATTTTCTTGAGGACAGATAATGTTTTGCGGGCTTTGCTTGTAACACCTTTTGGGCCAAAATAAAGGGCGCCATCTTTTAAAACTTTGCGAACTAAAGCGATCCGAGGGAAATCTTCATTTTGCGTTATTTTGATATAAACAAAATTCTTATCATCACGCATCATGATATTATAGCGAGGCTGGACTTCTTTGATCAGATTAGTTTCGAGAATAATAGCTTCTAATTCAGAAGAGACGACAGTTACTTCGATGTCTTCAATTTTTAAAACCAAGCTTTGAATTCGCCCTGAATGATTTTTGTTATTTTGGAAATAACTCTTTACACGATTGCGTAAGTTTTTGGCTTTTCCAATATACAAAACATCCCCCCCTGAATCTATGAATTTATAGACGCCAGGTTGCTGGGGGATGTTTGAAAGTATTTTTGTAAGTTTGTTGTTTGATTTCATCGAGAATTACTATAGCTCATAATTCTTTCTACATAAATCCTTCTTGATGGAATCTGTAAAATAATGTTGCTACATCTCCTCTTTTCATTCCTTCTGCAGGATTGAAATTTCCTAAAGCATCAGTATCAACCAATGCATGATCTTTTGCGAATTGTACGTACAAGATGTACCACTGATCTTTTGGTGTATCTGGATATGGATCATTTCCTACAGTTACAGCATCCATATTTTCATCTGATGTTTCTAGGAAAACTTTCAAAAGCTCAACTCTGTTTACTTGATTTGTTGGGCGGAAAGTTCCATCTTCATAGCCTTCAACGATTAAGGCGTCTTTTGCAGTTCTCAAGTATGTCATATACCACTCTCCAATAATAACATCGCTGAATCCTAGATTTGTTCCATTGTCACCAAGTAGAGGGATTGAGAATCCTTCCAAAATAACTTTGACTGTTTCAACTCTGTTGATTACGTCATATGGTCTGAAAGATCCATCTGGATATCCCTGGAAAATTCCTTGATCTTTTACGTATGTAATTGCTGGGCAAAGAGGATCGTCAAATGCTATATCAGTGAATCCTTGGCATAAACTTCCATCATTGAAACTAATTGTTATATCTCCAACAGCTGAATCTTCTCCGATGATTGATGTCCCAGGAGCTTGATTCATAGCTATTATATGATATTCATAAGTTCTTTCCGGCATTGTTTCTCCAAGAGAATTTTTACCGTCCCATACAATAGAGTGAGTTCCTGCTTCAACTGGTTCATTCAACAAAGTATTAATTGAACTTCCGTCTTCAAAAATCTCAAAAACAACTATAGAAGTTTTATTGATAGTATATGAAATCATAGTTGTATCGTTCACATTATCCCCATCTGGAGAGAATGTATTTGGATTTGCTACAACATTAGTGATTGATGGTGTTCCAAAAACATCACCATCTACCTCATAAGCACCTGGATCTGAAGCATAAGTTGCATCTCCATCTCCATCTTTTAGACGATCATTCCCAAAATAATCAACAGCGATTGTGTTGATTTCTGTTCCTTCATCGACACAGCTTGAATCACTAGCAAGTTGATAATTGACTGTTTCTGTTGAATTTATATTTGTAAGACCTGGATTACATGAAAGCTCGTTTCCTATTAGTAGATGAGTTGTTCCATTATTGTAATATGCGTTGTAATCATAAGATCCAGTTCCGCTCATAAGGACAGCATCACCTGTGTTGTATGCAATGATATTGTTTTCAAATTTAACTCCAGTATTTCCGATAACAGCAATTCCTTTTACTCCATTTACAACAGTATTGTAATAAGCCTCTGCATCATCGCCCAAGCTAAGCCCCGTAGCGGCTGATTTCGAAATAATATTATTGTAAATCAATGCATTTTCACCACCAATTCCAATTGCACCATAATGATTATAAACAAAATTATTGAAAATTGTTGCTGACCCATCTCCGAATATACCAATTCCTCCAAGGAATCCACTTGAATCATGCACATAACTATTGCTTACTTCTACTTTATCTCCAACTCCCATCGAGGCATAAATTGATCCGAAAGATGCGGCAGAATTGTCAATTTCAACACCTGTAATTACTACAGTATTTGTAGTGGCAGTATTCAAATAAGCTGCGATTGCAGCACTTCCTCCAGTTTGATCATAAAACCTGATTCCAGAGATAGTACTATTTTTGTCATTGATTTTGATACCATCATTCGCAACCCCTTTAATAGAAGTTTGATGATTTGCAATATCTCGATCT
>JAHJMX010000030.1 GCA_018821175.1 Patescibacteria group bacterium | reverse complement strand
GATAGTCATGCGTTTTCAAAAGAAAAAGGGCTAACACTTGCCGGCGTTAAATTCCCAAAAGAGTACAAGTTGGAAGGGAATTCAGATGCCGATGTTGTTTTGCACGCGCTCTGCAACGCTCTAATGCAAACAATTTCAGAGAAATCTCTAGGAAGCTTTTCGGATGATATGTGTCTGAACAAAGGGATCACAGATAGTCGAAAATACGTTGAAAAAGTTCTGCAAAAAATTACACGCAAAGGCTTTCAAGTAAACAACATTGGTTTGATGCTTGAGTGCAAAACACCGAAAATCGATCCGATTTCTGCAGAAATGAAAGCAAGTTTGGCTTCAATTTTAAATATTCCAGTTCACAGAATCGGTATCACTGCGACATCAGGAGAAAACTTAACTTCATTCGGAAAAGGAAAAGGGATTCAATGTTTTTGTATCGCATCTATCAAGAAAATCGCAAAATAAATTATGGCAAAATTTACATATAAATCACACGCCAAAATCAATTTAGCGCTCGATATTGTTTGCCGAGATACAAATGAATATCATGAACTCAAAACAATTTTTCAAGAAATTCCATTTTTCGACGAAATTGAGATTGAGACGGAAATCTCCACCAAACCAACATGCAAAGTTAATTTTTCAGGGGAAGATTCTCCTTTAATCAACAACGAAAATAACACTGTAACAAAAGCTTTCGCAGAATTTGCAAAAATTTTCCCAATTAAAAATTCATACAAAATTAATATCAAGAAAAATATTCCGATTGGAGCTGGATTTGGCGGTGGAAGCGGAAATGCTGGAACTTTCCTCAAAGTATTATACGATCTCGAAGTATCAAAAAAGACTACGCAAAACTCAAAAAAACTTATTCAAATTGCATTAAAAGTCGGTACCGATGTTGCATTTTTTCTTAAAGGCGGGACAGCAATTGGAACTCATTATGGAGAAATCATTGAACCGCTTGATAATCTCAACGACATCAAAGAATGGCAAGCTCTTAACAAAATCATCATCATATCATCAATAAGAGCAAATACTGCAGCAATGTATCAACGCTTAGATCTAGATAAAATCGCACAAAACATAGGTAAAACTGAAAAAATGATCAAGGCAATCAAAGACAAAAACATTCCAGAAATTCTCAAAAATATGCATAACGATTTCGAACTTGTGACAAGATCACAATTTAGCCACATTCAAAAAACTCTTGCAGAATCAAACAATGCTACCTCTATCCTTTGTGGATCTGGATCTTCTGTAATTTCATTTTCTAATACCCCGTTCGATTTAGAAGAGCTTTCCCCAAAGTTGCCAAATCTGTGTATTCTAAATCTGCCCCAATAGGGAGTCCACGAGCGATACGAGTCACCTTCACATCCCCACCATTAAGGTATTTACTTATATATAAAGCCGTTGCATCACCTTCCAAACTAGGATTTGTCGCAACTACAAGCTCCTGAATTTCAGGATTCTTTTTCACACGATCAAAAAGTTCCTGAATTTTCAATTGATCAGCACTAATCCCATCAATCGGAGAAAGCACACCATGCAAAACATGATAAAGTCCCTTATACTTACCTGTTTTCTCAATTGCAAGAACATCTAAAACATCCTCAACAACACAAATTTGCGTCTCATCCCTCGATGGATCATCGCAAATCTTACAAATATCACTATCGGTAACGTTCCAACATTTTTCGCAAAAAGAAAGCCCATCTTGAAGAGACAATAGAGCCTCTCCAAGCGGACGAATTCTTGAATGTGGTGATTTTAAAAGATGCATTGCAAGCCTTTGAGCTGTTTTTGGCCCAATACCCGGCAATTTTGCAAGTTCATCTATCAATTTTTGTAATGACACAGGAAGCATAAATTTTCCGCAAAATTATATAATTACTTGCCAATTAATCTCATAAATTCCATACGAGTATTCGAATTTTTCTTAAACAAACCAGTTAGCGCAGAAGTTGTAAATGTCGCATTTTGCTTTTCCACACCTCGCGCCATCATGCAAAGATGCTTAGCCTCAATAATTACACCCACACCTTTTGGCTTCAACATATCATTAAGTGCATTAGCAACTTGTGAAGTAATCCGTTCCTGATTTTGCAAACGCCTAGCAAAAATATCTATCAAACGAGGAATTTTTGACGCTCCCAAAATCTTACCATTAGGGATATATCCAACATGAACTTTTCCAAAAAAAGGAATCAAATGATGCTCACAAGTGCTATAAAATTCAATATCACGTATAACTATCATTTCGTCGAACTTTTCAGCATCAAAAACTTTAAAAACATCTTTTGGATCTTGCG
>JAHJMX010000029.1 GCA_018821175.1 Patescibacteria group bacterium | reverse complement strand
GGACATTTGATTTTCACAATCCTGGGGTATCTTGCAATTCTTGCAATCGCGCTTCTATTTGTATTCCTCGCGCCTTCACTTCTAATTGAAACAACAAAAATCTCAAGAGAACATCCTTGGAAAAGTTTAGGAATCGGTATGATTGTTATCATCTGCGGATTTGCAGCAACTATCATTTTGGCAATCACTATCGTTGGCTTCTCATTAGCAATGATTCTAGGAACAACATTAAGTATCGCTCTTTATTTATCAAAACTCTACGCAGCAATGCTTGTTGGGAATCTGTTAATCAAACCAAAGAAAATGAATAGACCCAAATTGTTTGGGATTATTGCACTTGGTGGATTTGTAATCACTGTAATTGGAATTATTCCTTACATTGGATGGATTGCAACTTTAGGTGCAGCCATCGTTTCATTCGGAGCAATGTGTACATACGAAAAAGTTCTTTATGACAAATTAGGACTTAATAAACTTTAATAAATAATTCGCGGATTTCACGAAATTATTTTTTCTTATTAAATTTTTGGATAAAGGCGAGGGCTTTGGTTCTCGTCTTTATTTTTCCATCAAGTTGTTGATGAAAAGCTTTACCAACAATCTCCCCAACTTCCTTCCCCGGTTTCATACCAAGCATTTTCATCACATCTTTGCCTGTCACAAGGGGTTTTGGCATGTGTGGCATCTGCGCCATCAATTTTCTATATCGCGCCAAAATCTTATCATAAAGAGATAAATCAACTGGAATAATCCCTTTCGCATCAGCCTCAAAAACCTGCATCAATTGCAAAAATTCTTCTTTCAAAAACCAAGCTCGTGCCCTTCCAGGATTCATTTCTATAAGTTGCTCCATCATCATATGATGAGTGATGAGCCACTGAACTTTCAATCTATCTTTTTTGGGGAATTTTAATCGCCTCAAAATCTCACCGGCAATCTCAGCCCCTTTCTCCGCATGTCCATAGAATCTAATCCTTTCTTCAAGATCAAAAGTATCTGGTTTTCCAATATCATGCATCAAACAAGCCCATTTGACATTTCGTGGCGCATGTTTATCGCACTCCGCAAGCGCCTTCAAGCTATGATCCCAAACATCGCCTTCATGATGGTATTGAAGTGGTTGAGGAACACCACGCAATTTTTCAAGTTCAGGAATAATTTCTTCCAATATTTTAAGTTCACTCAAATCTTCAATTGCTTGTGCTGGGTTTGGCCCTTCTATCATTTTATTTAATTCAGAAAAAATACGCTCCATGCTAACTTTCGATGCTAATTTTGCATGTTTTTTAAGGGCATTATAAGTATCTGGATTATACTGAAAATTAAACTGATTTTTAAAACGTACCGCTCGCAAAATCCTCAAGTGATCTTCCAAAATTCTCTCATGCGGATCTCCAATAAAATTAATCAATTTGGCCTCAATATCCTTTTCTCCACCAACATAATCAAAAATTTTATCTGCGATTGGATCGTAAAACATCCCATTAATTGTAAAATCTCGCCTCAATGCATCTGCCTCAGGATTAGAGAAAAAAACAGCATCTGGCCGCCGTCCATCACTGTAACCACTATCAGACCTAAAAGTGGCCACTTCAAAAGCGTGACCTCCTTCAATTACCAAAATTACACCAAATTCTTTTCCAACCGGCTTAGTATAATCAAGTAAGTCCTCAATTTCTTCAGGCTTTGCACTTGTTGCAATATCAAAATCCTTTGGCTCATGCCCCATCAACATGTCGCGAACACAGCCCCCAGCCCAATATGCTTGGTATCCAGCTTGCTTTAATTTCTCGATAATTTGGATTGAAGTAGGTTTCATTCATTTTGTTTATTTTTCGTCTTTCAATTATACTACAGATCGACGTTTTTTTTAAGCTATATGGCATATGAAAGTACTTGGAATTGAAACATCGTGTGACGAAACTGCAATTTCGATCGTTGAAGATGGAACAAAAGTTCTAACAAATATCATTGCATCTCAAATTGAAATTCACAAAGAAACTGGGGGTGTTGTGCCGGAAGTTGCAGCTCGCGAACATATTCTCAACATAATTCCAACACTTAAAAAAGCATTTGCTGAGACAAATTTAACATGGACCGATATTGATGTTATTGCATGTGCTCCAGGACCTGGGCTGATCAGTGCTCTTTTGACGGGGACTCTTACCGCGAACACTCTTGCACTTGTTAAACAAAAACCTTTAGTCCCGGTTCATCATATATTAGCACACATTTACGGGAATTGGCTTGATAGAGATCAGAACACTAAATTCCCAATACTAATTCTAACAGTTTCTGGTGGACATAATGATCTTGTTTTAATGAAAGATCATGGAGATTTCATACAACTTGGGACAACAAGAGACGATGCCGCCGGTGAAGCTTTCGACAAAGTCGCAAAACTCCTCGGACTTGGATATCCAGGTGGCCCTGCAATTCAAAAAGCAGCCATAAATGGAGATGAAAATACATATAATTTCCCGCAGGCAAAGCTCGGACAAGATAACTTCGATTTTAGTTTTTCTGGACTCAAAACTGCCGTTTTATATGAAATACAAAAAACATATGGAAAAGATTTTGACCCAAAAAATCTTGACCCAAGTTTTGTAAACAATATAGCTGCTTCATTTCAACGAACTATTTCAGAAACTTTAATTTCGCGCTTAATTCAAGCCGCAAAATCACATAATCCAAAAGAAATCCACATAGCTGGTGGCGTGTCAGCAAATACATATTTACGCAATTACGCTGAACATAAACTTGAGCAATTCAATGTACCAATCAAATATCCTGTAAAAATACAATATTGTACGGATAATGCAGCAATGGTAGCATCATGTGGATACTTCTTATATACAAAAACCCCTGAAAAATATCAAAAATGGCATAATATTCAGCCAAACTCAGATTTTACTTTTTAATTTTTTTGTGTAAACTTGAAGCAATTTAAACCTGCAATCGCGCTATGGTTAGAAGAACTTTTCTGTTTCTACTATTTCTAGGGATTGGAATCGCACTGTTTGTATCATTGATCTTCCAAACCGGATTTGATGCAATTGCTGAGTCGTTATCTAAATTCTCACTGGTAAGTTTCTTGATTCTCTTAGTTTTATCTCTAATGAATTTTGCGCTTTTTACTTTGAGGTGGGACATTATAATCAGGCACTACAATAAAGATAATAAGGAAATACATATCCCCTTTTATAGACTTTTCCTACATAGAATGTCAGCTTTTACGGTCAGTTATTTAACCCCATCCGCAACAAGCGGAGGAGAACCAGTTCGTATTTTCTTCCTTAGTGAAGAAGGAATGTCCGGCAAAGATGCAGTTTCCACAGTGGTTATCGACAAGGTTTTCGAATATACCGCTTTGATTTTGTTCATTTTTTCCGGAGTAGTGATTTCAATGGTAAATGGTGCACTATTCCCTGGAAGTATGGAAGCCATTCTAGCAATAACATTGATAATTTGTGGAGGAATAATATTTTGGTTTTATTATTCAACTATGAGAAGAATTGGATTTTTTAGTTCAATATTCAAATTTACACGCTTAGACAAAATTAAAAAAATTAAAAATTGGGAAAAAAGCATAATACATCTCGAAGAAAAGATGACTCATTTTTATACACAAAACATGAAACGATTCAGTATATTAATGATTATTTCAATTGCCACAGTCCTTTTCATGGTCTTTGAACATTTCCTGGTCGCTAAATTTATGGGCGTCAATCTAACATTTCTTCAATCTTTTCTATCCGCAACAATTCCAGGAATTTCATATATCTTACCAGTCCCAGGAGCAATCGGAGCATTAGAAGGTAGCCATAGCGTAATTTTTACATTACTTGGAGTAAGTATAAATGCATTTGTTTTTGTTTTCATATTGCGCCTTCGTGATCTTGTATTCGTTATAATCGGACTTATTCACGCATCTAAGCATGGAATGCAAATGATTTATAAAACTTTAAGGAATAGTAGTAAAAAAACAAAACGGACCTAGGAACCTTGTTTTATAAGAAAAATGGTGTATGATCTAAGCTAAGTTTACTTGCTTTTAATAAACCTCTAACGCGCTATTAAGAAATGTCATCACAAAATGAAGAAAGCCAAGCGCAAGCCTCAACCGACTCCCTCTCTACACCCTGTCAAACTCCAAAAGGAGTACATGACATCCTCCCTGATGATCACGATTATTACACTTTTATAAAGAAAGTAATTCGTCATCGCGCTAGACAAGCTGGATATAGACGTATTTCAACTCCTATTTTTGAATACACGGATATATTTGCAAGAAGTTTAGGTGGTGCAACCGATATCGTAGAAAAGGAAATGTATACTTTTCTTGATAAAAAAGGTCGCAGCTTAACTTTAAAACCAGAAGGTACTGCTGGTGTTGCCCGTGCATACATCCAACACAATATGTCTCAACTGGCACAACCTGTTGGCCTTTATTATATTGAGCCACACTTCAGATATGATCGCCCACAAAAAGGTCGATATAGACAATTTTGGCAATTTGGATTCGAAGTTATGGGTGAACTTGACCCATGTATAGATGCGCAAGTAATTTCACTTGCAAATAAAATTAATGAGGATTTGGGCATCGCACAACTTTTTGACATACAACTAAACACCATTGGATCACAAGAAGATCGTCAGAAATATACACAAGCTTTAAAAGATTATTATTATGGAAAAGAAAGATCTTTATGCGAACACTGCAAATCAAGATTAGAACAAAATCCTATGAGATTACTTGATTGCAAAAATGAAGATTGCCAGATTTTAGCTGAACTAGCGCCAAAAATGGCTGGTTATCTTTCAAAAGAAAGTATTGAATACTATGAAGATGTTAAAGAATATTTGGCTGAACTCGGAATTAAATTCACAGAAAATCCAAAATTAGTACGCGGACTTGATTATTACACAAACACCGTATTTGAATTCTGGGATGCAAAAGAAGGAGCTCAAAATGCAATAGGTGGAGGTGGCCGTTATGATGGATTGATAGAGCAAATGGGCGGACCATCAACCCCTGCTGTTGGTTATGCTGCGGGAATCGAAAGAATTATCGCACACATGAAACGTGAAAAAATCAGAGTACCTTCAAAAGATCAAATCCACGTTTTTGTAGCTCAACTTGGAAAAGAATCACGAAAAAAATGCCTAGGATTAATTGAAGAAATGCGTGAAGCTGGGCTCAAAACAATTGGAGCACTTGGCAAAGGGTCAATGAAAGCTCAACTCAAACTTGCTGATAAATTCGATGCCCCATACACGTTAATACTCGGGATAACTGAGGTGCGAGAAGGAACAATCATCATTCGAGACATGCGACATGGTAGTCAAGAAATTGTAAAATTTGATCAAGTTATAGATGAATTAATTTCGAAAATCGGAGAAGAAAATCTCGACAAATATTCACCTGGTGAACTGATTTACTAATTGACTAAAAGCGCCTTATCTATA
Source organism: Patescibacteria group bacterium (assembly GCA_018821175.1). Taxonomy (GTDB): domain Bacteria; phylum Patescibacteriota; class Gracilibacteria; order UBA1369; family PNNO01; genus JAHJMX01. The sequence goes on along the minus strand of JAHJMX010000029.1, from coordinate 9,191 downwards.
TTATAAAGTATGGACTAATTCCATAATTTTTTCATATGAGCGAAACAAAAAAGAACCTTTGGATGTATAGCACAATAATTCTAATTGTAATTTTCGCTGGATTCATTTTTTATGACAAAAGCCAAACATTTCAAAATGGTGTAAATGGTTTATTTGGAATTAATGGTGCAAAGAGAATTAATATTACGATCTTAACAAATAAATCGATCGAAAATCCTCCATACGATTTAGATAAAGAACTTGAAAGTTTGGAAACTGATATTAATAAAGAGTTCGAAAATAAGGATTCAGAAGTGGATGTAAATCTAAATATTATCGACATAACGGATGAAAAAGGAAAAACTTTAATTGAAAAATTTGATCTAACAACTATCCCTGTAATTATTTTTGAAAAAGAAATTACAGAAACTGATTTTTACACAAATGCTAAGGCTTATTTTGTTGAAAATGATAATCAATATTTACTTCGCTTAAAAGCTTTCGATTACTTGAAAACACCTGGAACAGCAAATGGACAGATTAAAGGCTCTGAAAATCCTAAGATCACAATTGTTGAATATAGTAGTTTATCATGTGGATATTGTGCAATGATGAAAGATGTTCTTTATAAAGCTTTAGAGGAATATCCAGATGACATCCAATTGGTTTATAAACATTACGATCGTGGTGGTGCAGATCTAATGCTAGAAAATGCTGCAGAATGCGCAGGAGAACAAGGTAAATTCTGGGAAATGCATGACTACATATTCGACAACCAAGCAGAAATGAGCACTGAAGATTTACAAGGAAAATTAATTGAAATTGGAGGGAAACTTGAACTAAATGCAGAATCTTTCAAATCTTGTGTTGAAACAACCAAGTATGAAGCGACAATCACAGCAACTACAGAGGAAGCATTCTCGTATTCAATTACAGGAACTCCTGGAATGTTTGTTAATAATAAATTCGTGGGTGGAGCTATCCCTTACGAAACTCTTAAACAAATGATCGATACATTTTAACCAAAAAAGTAAGTATGGAATTCGCAAAAATTACAAGTCTATCAATTGGCCCAGTAAATATTCAAGTATGGGGATTGCTCGTTGCACTCGGAATGTTGGCAGCACTTTTACTGACCCTACATGAAGCAAAAAATAAGAAATTACATGCTGACAATTTCGTTGATCTTTTTATTATCATCTTTATATCTGGGATGTTGGGGGCAAAACTTTTGCACATCTTGGAATTTTGGCCAAATTATGTAGATAAATTGTATGGGCCAATTCAAGTTAGCGAAGCTGAAACTTCAAAATTCATGATTTTGATAGGAGAAGGTGGATTTGTTTTATTTGGTGGAGTTATTTTTGCTGCACTCGGAGTTTATATTTTCACAAAACTAAAGAAACTTTCATTCTGGAAAACTGTTGACACAATGGCTCCTGGAATTGCTCTTGGTCTAGCCATAGGACGAATCGGAGCTTATTTGATGGGAGACCACATTGGGTCAAGAACAACCTTCTTTCTCGGATCTTATTATAATGGGGATTTAAGACATGAACCGTCTTTATACTTGTCGATCAACGCATTTATAATGTTCATCGCATTAATGCTTATTGCACCATTTGTAAGAAAAAAAGAAGGCGTTTTGGCATATTTAATGATTGTTTGGTATTCAGTTGCACGATTCGTACTTGATTTCACTAGAGCTGCTGATATCGACACAATTTCAATTTCTGATCCAAGATATTTTGGACTCACATTATCACAAATTGCGTGTCTGCTTTTGTTCGTGATCTTTACTCCACTGCTTGTAAAAAAATTGAAGTGTAAAGATATGCCTAAGACTAAATCTAAAAAATAATACTTTTTTGTAAATGAAAAACTTTGTAAAACTTCTTGGAATATTATTTGTTTGTTCTCAATTTGGAATCCATGTTGCGATAGCACAAGATGCGATTCCTGAAAGCACACCTTTTCCAGATGTTGAAGAAGGATCTAGATTCTACGCACCAGTAGAATATTTCCGGGCCAAAAATGTAATTAGTGGATACCCAGATGGGACTTTTCGTCCTAATCAAGAAGCAAATCGTGCAGAAGCATTGAAAATAATTTTACTAGCTTCTGAAATTGAAGTCCCAGAATTAACAGGTGGGCTGAAGATTTTCCCAGATGTTTCTTTGGAAGATTGGTTTTATAATTATGTGAGTAAGGCAAAAGATACACACATTATTGATGGGTATGAAGATGGAACTTTCAAACCTGCTCAAGTTCAAAATCTTGCAGAAACTTTGAAAATTGTATTTCAAGCAAATAATATCTCGGTAGAACAAGTCCCTCCTGGAACTTTGATTTTTCCTGATGTTTCAGACGCAGTTTGGTTTGCAAATTTTGCCGCATACGCAAAAGAAAAAAATATCATCGAACCAGATAATGATGGGAAAATGAATGCTGGAAATGGAATCACCAGAGGAGAACTTTTGGAGCTAATGTATAGAATGGATATTGTAAATCAAAATAATGGACAACCTTTTGATATTTCACAAGATTGGCCAATTGAAGATTTCCCTGAATATGCATTCCAAACAAAAGTCCCATTTACCTGGCAAATTATTCGCAATGAAGATGAAATTGTTTTATGGCGCAAAGACGAAATTAATAATCAAAGTTCTTACGAAATGTCATTTCCATATAGCGCTAGTATGACTTTTCATTTAGACAAAAACGATTCTGGGCTTTCTATAGCAACGTATCAACAAAAAATAGAAAATGCTTATACTGCAATGTTTGAAACATATCAAAAAAATGATTTAACAGTCGGAGGTGATCAAGCGATAAACTTGAATGTAAGCGCAGATCATGATGATTTCTTTGTTTTTGTTCCAAATAATTACGTTTTGCATATTTACACTTCTTATGGAAAATCTGATTTAACACCACAACTTTTAAAAGAAATTGAGAAGATTTTGGCAAATACAAAATATATCGCACTTCAAGAAAACAGTTCTGGAGATATTTTATCAGATGTTCGTAGTCAAATTTTAGTTGAAGGGGTTGGGCAAACAAATTTAGATAAATTCCCAGATTTAATAAATATCGAAACAGACACAATCGGCGTTGGAACTGGAGCAATCGATTATTTTTACAGTGAACAATATAACGTCACATTGAAATACGAACGTGCCTCAGACACAATTTTGGATATGCAGGATGGGCAAACAAGCGCATTTTAAAATCACAAAAATATGAAGAAATTATTGTCACTTACAATTTTAATCGGCTTAGCTACTCTTGCTACAGGATGTTCATGTGAGCGTGAAAACTCTGAAGGAATAATAGAACCAACATTTGTGGAAGATGAAATCCATCCACTACAAGATAATTTTGTTGGCCCTAAAACTGAGCCATTTTCCAATGGACCAAGCGAGATGCCACCTGTGAATTGACTTGAGCTCAACCATATTTTTATTTATAATTGCGGTCGGAAATAACCAAATCACAATATGTCTGGACATTCAAAGTGGCATTCTATTAAACATAAAAAAGGAGCAGCTGATGCAAAACGTGGAAAGATTTTCACAGTTCATGCGAAATTGATAACAATTGCTGCGCGTGATGGAGGTGGCGATCCCGAAATGAATCCAACATTAAGAGTCGCTATTGATAATGCAAAATCTGACAATGTGCCTAATGCAAATATCGACCGTGCTGTAAAACGCGGGACTGGAGAGCTTAAAGACAGTGCAATATTAGAAGAAATTACATATGAAGGTTATGGACCAGCCGGAATTGCAGTTTATATTCAATCTGTAACAGATAACAAAAACCGCACTGTTTCTAATATAAAGAATATTTTGACAAAAAATGGAGGGAACATGGGAACCAGTGGAAGTGTAGCTTACATGTTCAAAAGACAAGGCGTTATTACTGTTAAAACTCAACCTGGAAAAAACGATGATTTAGAACTTGCAGCAATCGAGTCTGGAGCTGATGACATTGAAATTGATGAATCAACTGCATCAATTTACACTGATCCGAAAAATTTACATGCTGTAAAAAAAGCTGTTGAAGATGCTGGCTTTAATGTTGAATCAGCAGAAATCGCCTTCAATCCAGAAACTCCTATCAAAATTGATGACGAAGAAAAAGCTAGAAAAATCCTCAAGTTTATGGATGCACTTGAAGATGATGAAGATATAATAAATGTTTTCAGTAACTTCGATATACCAGAAGAGATTTTAAATAAACTAGAGTAAAATATACTTTACTCTTCAAATTTATATGTAACGCCTGGCTCAATATCAACTTCTTGTTGCTCTTTTGAAATATTTTCAACTATATTTTCAGGGACAACTTTTGGTGTCTGGAATACTTCTTCTTTTTTCGCAACCTGCTCTAAACCAGCAAACAATTTCTTTTTTTTATTTTTTTTATTTTTTTGAGCTAAATCAATTTTATCATTTAACTGATGATATTCTTTTTGTATTGAAGGCTCATCTCCTCCTGTCACTTTTTGGATTTCAGGTAAAACATCTTCGACTAAACGTTCATCAGATTTTTTCGCAACATGATTTACCCATGCCGGATGTTTGAAAACTCCAAGCTGTTGCAACTCATTCGCATCCAAAATTTCTGGGTTTTGCCCTGGATCAATTTTTAATCTTTTAGACTGATATTCGCGAACTTTTTGCATAATATTTTGCTCAGTTTCTCCTAAATTATCACTCTGGATTTTGAACCCAGCAGCCTGGACATGCCCACCACCATCAAACATTTCAGCAATAACATTAGCATCAACAGAAGATTTCGTTGTACGCACACTACATGAGACAAGACCAGGACTTCGTTCCTTAATCAAAAGTACAACATCAGCTCCGGGCGCATTTGTCATGAGTTCATCAATAATATCTCCAGTTTCCTCCGAAGTACTATTTGTTTCCTGAAAATCATTTGCGCTAATAGTCGACCAAACAATACGATACAACTTATCATATTGGATTTTACTTAAAACTCTCCCCCACAATTTTAACATTGTAAGATTTTTTGTCTTATATACATGCTGAATAATTTCTTGTTGACGAGCTCCATATCCAAGCAAATGAGCAGCAGAAGCAAAAGCTTTTGGACTAGTATTTGCATTCTGGAAACTTCCTGTATCTGTAATAATTCCAGCAAGCAACAATGTTGCAACATTTTCATTAATAAGTTCTTTATCTGCCTGATGTGAAAGTTCTTCAAGAATCGGGACCAAAAGTTCAGTAGTTGAAGATGCCATTATGTCGATAAGATTTATTTTCCCAAAATGATTATTACTTACATGGTGATCAATGTTAATAACCGGCAATTGGCTGAACAATCCAGCATTATCCTCATACAATTTCCCGAGTTGTGATAAATCTCCAGCATCTACAACAACAATCAAATCATATTTCGAAGGCCCATAATGAAATGAAACTTCATTCTCACTCAAAACCCCACTCTTCGGCGTAATAATTATATTAACTTTATTTTCTTCAAGATTAGTTTTAATAGTATCAATTTTTGCATTATTGCAATCTAATGTAACAACAAAATCATTCGAGGCAGACAAATTATCACCAATCACATTAATAGTCGGCAAAAAATGTAGTACTTCAGGAACCGGTTCATTACAAACCACGGTTGCTTCTTTCCCCATTTTCTTTAATACAAGAAATAAAGCGAGTGCCGAACCAATCGAATCCCCATCAGGAGGGGCCGAAGGCATAATCAGAACGCTTTCGCTCTTTTGTAACAACTGTACTATTTGTGCTTGAATTTGTGTCAAAGCCATTTTTTAAAATTATGTCATCGGTATATAATAAAACATTATTATTATAATGTCAACCTTTTAATACAATTTAAGTTGCATAAAAAGTGGGAGTAAAAATATCAAATAAAACCCTTAAAATCAACTAAAAATCACTTCCCGTCACTTGAGGTAAAATCTAAAATTTTCATTTGCAATGTTTTTGTTCCTTTCCATTCATTTTTTTCAAGCTGCATTACAATATCCAGCGCACGATTAGACCTTGCATAGTCGACAAATCTCCCCATATTGAAGGCAATACCACGGATTTTAGTGCCATCCACAATCAAATCCATAGACATATGCTTTTGTTCCCCCCCAACAGTTTTAGCCATATCAACCTTTGCATTCCGCAAAACAAAAACAGGCTTTTCATTAGCAATTCCAAATGGACTTAATGATTCTATAAAATCAACAATTTTTAAATTAAGCTCATTAGGTTTAATTTCACAATCAATATTTAAAGAAGATTTCAAATTTATATTGCTAAGAATCTTTTTCGCATAATTCTGAATTTCATTTTTGAATATTCCAAAATTTTCTTTTTTTATCTTGAAACCAGCCGCCTGATCATGCCCACCAAAATGCTCAAGATACTTTGAATATTTTGTTATAGCTTCAATAATATTAAAAAATTCCGGACTACGAGCTGACGCGACCAAATAATCCCCAAAATCCTGTAAAATAATTGACGGCCTTGCATATTTTTCAGTTAAACGCCCAGAAATCAATCCAATAATCCCAACATGCCAATTCGCATCATATTCAATAATCATCGAAGGCTCAGTCCGGTTTGCGATACGACTTTCAGCTTCCTGAAGCGCTTTAGTCAACATATCTCGCCTTTGGAAATTTAATTGTTCTAATTTTTCAGCAAGCTGCTTAGCAACTTCAGGCTTATCTTCTTGCACTAAAAGTTGCAATGCATAATAAGGAGATGAAATTCTCCCGGCAGCATTAATGCGCGGACCAATTTGAAATCCAATATTATAAGTAGTCAAAGGTTTTTCATCTGTAATCCCAGCTGATTTTTGCAAAGCTTTAAGTCCTTCCCACCTAGTTTTTGGCAAAATCTCAAGCCCTTTTTTAACAATCAATCTATTTTCCCCAACTATAGGCGCACAATCTGCAACCGTTCCCAAACTCGCCAAATCGAGCAAAGCATAAATCAAAGAATCTTGATCCTCAATTATCTGCTCGTCCATCAAAAGTGCTTGTGCAAGCTTAAATGCAACCCCTGAACCAGTAAGATCTTTAAAAGGGTAATCTCCATCATTTCGCATTGGATGTATCAACTCATATGCGGCATTCGGATAATCATCAGGGATTTTATGGTGATCAGTAATAATAATATCTATTCCTTTATCATATGCCATCTTAACTTCAGCGGCATTAGAAATTCCACAATCCACAGTCACAACAAGAGACACTCCAATTTGCTCAAATTCATCAATAAATTTTGCATTCAACCCATATCCATCATTTGCACGATGGGGCAATCTATAAGACACATGCGCTCCCATATGCTGCATAGTTAAAATCAAAATTGCAGCTCCTGAAATCCCATCCACATCATAATCACCATAAATAATAATACGTTCATTATCCTCAATAGCACTTTTTATCCTTTCAACAGCATTATCCATCCCCTTAAGTAAGAAAGGATTATGAAAACCATTTTTAAAATCCGGATGAATAAATGCCTCATAATCCTCTGGATCAGTTAAATTGCGATTTCCCAGTATTTTATTAATCACACTGTTTCCCGCAGAATTATTTTTAATTTTCCAATTTTTACCAAGTATAGACATATTTTTAAATAAGTTTTTCACCAGGAATCCAAACAACATCTGTCTCACGCCTAAACCAAGTAAGCTGCCTTTTTGCATAATTTCGCGTATTTCGCTGGAACAACTCAAGCGCTTCATCAAGAGACAACTCTCCATTTATATATTTGAAAATTTCCGGATACCCAAGTGATGACATCGCAGGAGTCTGGATATCAAAGCCATTCGCAATCAATGTTTTCGTCTCATTTACAAGCCCTTTTTCAATTTGAATTTCGGCACGCTTATCGATTCTTTCATAAAGTTTTTCCCTATCCCAATTGATCCCAATTTTCAAAATATTATAATCAGGCTTTTTATTGATATCTTGTTTTTGTTTACCCGCAAACGCAATTTCAATTGCACGAATCACATAACGATGATTATGTGGATGAATTTTTTCAGCATTTATCGGATCAACTTCTTTCAATTTTTCATAAACATAATCTTCGCCTTTTTCCACAATTTCATTTTGAAGTTGAGAACGAAGCTCGTTGTTTGGCGGCACTCGAGGGATTTGATAATTATCACAAAGAGCCCTTATATAAAGTCCCGTTCCACCAACAAGCATTGGCAATTTACCTTTTTTGAGAATTTGATCTATATGGATTTTTGCTTTGCGCACATAATCTGCAAGTGTAAATTCTTGATCTGGATTAACAATATCCAACATATAATGTGGAATTCCATCCATCTCTGCATTGCAAATTTTCGCAGTTCCAATATCCATATATTTATAAACTTGCCGCGAATCTGCAGAAACAATTTCTCCACCAAATTTCTTAGCAAGCTGTATGCTAAGACCTGTTTTTCCAGACGCAGTCGGACCAAGAATCACAAGCAAAGGAGCCATTTGCAACTGCTCAGATTCCTTAAGGAAATCACTAATAATTTCATTGATATTTGCGTCATAAAGAATACCCGCAGTATCTACGTTTTTTAAATCTGCATCCTGGTTCATTATATTAAAGAAAGTTTTAAACTAATTTTTGCCTCACTTATTCGCTTATTCAATTGCACTTTGTGTAACATTTATATTGATACCAAATTCCACACAATCTTGAAAGCCTAAAAATGGGGTTGCGCTTTGAACTAAATAATTCCCAAAGTTAAAATGCCATGTGTCGAACTATCAACTTGTAGTTTTACGCAATTGTTGCGATGCGAAAAAATTAAAAAATTATATTTTTATATGGTTTTGTAAGGAATTTTCGATCTTGTTTTACGCACAACACGATTTTATCTTCGCGCCATGTTTTCCGCTTGTGGTCGCGGGTTTTGCGTTGTTTTTGGTGGTGAGAAATGAGATAATTGAAGTGCAAAAAGTAGGACATTTTGTATCAAAATAACAAGAAGTGAAAAATGATGAATGTTCGAAAGTTGAGTGATCAGGATTTGATGGCTCGATGTCAGGAATTTGGGAAAAATGCGAGGGAGTGGAAAAACAAATTTGTGGCACTTTTGCCGGAAGTTGCGAGAAGAGGGTTGCATCGGCGAAAAGGGTTTGCGACTATTGTTGAGTTTGCGGCAAAAGTTGGGGGTGTGGGGAAAAGAACGGTTGC
>JAHJMX010000028.1 GCA_018821175.1 Patescibacteria group bacterium | reverse complement strand
TTATTTTTCAATCTACTTATTTTAGCATAAGATCAACGAAAATTCAATATCCAATACTGACATTTCTTACAAGTCTAATTCCTCACAAAAAATCGCTACAAAAAATCCCATTTTGCCTTGTAAAATATGCTTTTGCCGGCTATACTTCTCCCCGTGAAGGACAAAGCTTTTTAAAAGTGCTCGTTAAAAAATTTAAAATTTCATTAAAAAGTGATCCCACACACAATAATTAAGCTATAAAATATGAAAAATTCATTTGTACAATACTTCATCGATAGTTACCAAGAACTCCACAAGGTTACATGGCCTACACGAAATCAAGCAATGAAACTTACTGCGATCGTTTTAGGTTTTTGTTTGTTTATGGCGATACTTATTGGAGCCGTAGATGGACTCTTTAGTACAGGATATCAATATCTAATAAATCTTACTTAAATATGGCAAAGCAGGCGGCTGGTACAGGTCGACATTGGTATGTCGTTCACACATATTCAGGATACGAAGACGCTGTACGTGAAGCATTATTGCAACGTATCGAAACTATGAATATGCAAGATTATATTTTTGATGTTGTTGTGCCAAAAGAAACTCAAATCGTTATCAAAAAAGGAGAACCAACTACTGAAGAGAAGCGTATTTTCCCAGGATATGTACTTGTGGATATGATCGTAACTGATGAATCTTGGTATGTAGTTAGAAATACACCTAATGTAACTGGATTCGTTGGATCTGGAACTGTTCCGGTTCCTGTTTCTGCAGATGAGTGGAAAGTAATTGAGAAACACATGGGCAAGGAAGAACCACGATTCAAAATTGACTTTAGCGTTGGCGATAATGTAACTGTTCTTGGCGGACCATTCGCAAACTATGAAGGAATTATCAAGAAAATAGATACTGAGAAAGGTAAAGTTACTGTAATGATTACAATCTTCGAACGAGAAACTCCAGTAGAACTTGATTTCACACAAGTTAAGAAGAAATAATGCAGAAAACTACAATCTTTTTTATCGGCACTACAGTAATAGTTCTTATGATTACTGGAACTGTTCTGGGAGTAAGATTTGCAATCCGTCATAGCACAAATACGGCTAGTTTTGTTGAGCCAGTTGAGGAACAAATTGAAACTCCGATTGAGGAAGAAATTGAAACTCCAGTCGAAGAAGAAATTGTCGAGGAGGAAATTGTCGAGAATGAACCAAATGGAGAGACCGACACAGCTGTCGTTATCCCAACAAGTATCGATTCTGTAACTCCGTCGATCGTCATTTCTGCAGTTCAAGAGGCAGGATTCAAGAATGCAACTCTTCCAATAGCTTCATTCGATGGAACGATTTTTGATGTAATTGATATGAAAGATTACGTAAATGAAAGCCACTTGGAATATCAAATTATCGAAAATGACGAAATTGCTGCATTTATGACAGAATTCAATTTATTAAATTCAGCTATAGCTCAAGAAGTTTACGATACACTTAAAGAAAAAATTGGAAGCCGGTCTGAGTTCAAAATTAACGAAACTAATCAGTACGGAAATGCCTCATTCTTTGCCAATAATTCGGCGCAAACAGACTATGTATTTTTAGTTGTAAAGAAGGAAAACCGTCTGTATACTTGTCACTATCCGGCCAAAAATCACAACAAAATTAAGAATTTAATTACATCACTTTAGATTTAACAACAAATTATTATGGCTAAGAAAGTAATGACTATTATAAAGCTACAAATCCCAGCAGGAAAGGCTAACCCAGCTCCTCCAGTTGGACCAGCATTAGGACAACATGGATTGAATATCCAAGATTTCTGTTCTCAATTCAACAATAAAACTGGGAAAGAAGGAGATACAATTATCCCGGTTGAAATTACAGTTTACGAGGATAGAACTTTCACATTTATTACAAAAACTCCTCCTGCAGCTGTTTTGATTAAACAAGCTATCAATTTAAAAAAAGGATCTGCGGTTCCTAATAAAGATAAGGTTGGAACAATCAAAAAAGCTCAATTGAAAGAAATTGCACAAGCTAAAATGGAAGATTTAAATGCAAATGACGTTGAAGCTGCAATGAAAATTATAGCTGGAACTGCAAGAAGTATGGGTGTAACTATTGAAGATTAAAAATATATAAGTTTTAAGAGTTATTTTCTACATGCCTCCAAAGAAAGCAATTACAAATAGCCCAGACCGAAGCCCTATCATTAGATATATTTACTTGTATTTAATTAGTGCAATTACATTTATTACTTTCATTATCGGAGCAGTAGGTTTAGTAGATATCGCTCTCAAAACTTTCGTTTTCCAAATTGAAGATGATTATTTCAGATATCAAAACCCCGTAGTAATTACATGCGAAAAATATATACTTTCACCTGATGGGGAAGAAATTATTGAAAATTTGGATTATGAAACTTGCGTAGCGACACAAAAAGCAAATATGGCGGAAGATGATAATGGAAAAATCAACCCAGAAACCGCAAGAGATCTTTCGATTGGAATAGCGCAAATCCTTGTTGCATTCCCACTTTGGATTTTCCATTGGAGAATAATTGAACGTGATAGAAAAAGAAAAAAAATAACAAAATAATATTATTTTAGTGGGAGGGATCTTGCGCCATTTTTATTACTTGCAAGCAATCCCGTCTGTACCACATAACCCCATTCATATGGCTGTTAAAAGAGGTAAAAAGTATCAAGAAGCTAAAAAGCTCGTAGAAAAGGATTTTTACGCTATGGACGAAGCTGTTGCTTTGCTTGTAAAGACTGGCATAACTAAATTCGATTCTTCTTGTGAAGTGCACATGCACCTTGGAGTAAATCCAAAACATGCTGATCAAATGGTTCGTGCAACAGTAGTTTTGCCACACGGAACTGGTAAAAAACTTCGTGTTGTTGCTTTTTGTAGCGATGAAAATGTAAAAGAAGCAAAAGAAGCTGGTGCAATTGAAGCTGGATCTACTGAATTGATTAAAAAAATAGCTGAAGGATGGCTAGAATTCGACATTGCTGTTGCTTCTCCAGATGTTATGAAAGACATTGGTAAAATTGCAAAAATTCTTGGACAACAAGGTCTTATGCCTAATCCAAAAGCTGGAACTGTCACTCCAAACCTTAAAACTACAATCAAGGAAATTTTAAAAGGTAAAATTGAGTTTAGAAATGATAAATTATCAAATCTTCACAATATCTTTGGAAAAATTTCTTTCGGAGCAGATAAATTGAAAGAAAATCTTGAAACTTATGTTAAGGCTGTTGCCGAAGCTAAACCAGAAGGAGCAAAAGGGACTTACATTAAGTCTATAACTTTATCTACAACAATGGGGCCTGGGATCAAAGTTCATACAGGAGAAAAAGCTGCTTAGGTCTGGCAGCACACAAGAGAGCTGCTAGCGGGCAACCCCATACAAATAAAATTTTAAATAGGTCTTTGAATTAAATCGAAGGCCTATTTTTTTTCAGTAAAAAATCCACAATAAAAAACTAAATAAAAAAACCTATGAACTTGGCTACTTACATAAATTCCCAACAATCGGTTCATATTTTTTTACTCCATCCTGAAGCTCAACCTGAACTTCTTGCCCATTAGAACATTCAAT
>JAHJMX010000027.1 GCA_018821175.1 Patescibacteria group bacterium | reverse complement strand
GAAACCGCATATAAAATCAATTAATAAATCAAAATATGGAATATCAAGAAACTATAGATAAAATCAAAAGTCTGGAAATCCAGGGAGCAGAACGCATCGCAGTTGCTGCTGTAAAAGCATTGGCTATCAAACTCGCAGAAACCAAAGACAAAGCAAAGCTAACCCAGTATTATGAAGAATTAAAAGCAACAAGACCAACCGAACCAGGGCTGCGAAATGCACTTCGTTATTGCCTAGAAAATTATGAATCAAATCCAAACGTAACGAATTATGTAATCGACTATTTTGCAAAATCGAAAGAATTAATTGCACAATATGGAGCTAAAAAAATCCACGATGGAATGATTGTTTTTACACATTGTCACTCTTCTACAGTTGTAGCAATTCTTCTAGAAGCAAAAAAACAAGGGAAAAAATTCACAGTTTACAATACGGAAACACGTCCTCGTTTCCAAGGCCGTATCACTGCAAAAGCACTAGCAGAACATGGCATCCCTGTGACACATTTCGTGGATAGTGCGGGAACATCAATGATGAGAAAAGCTGATCTCTTCCTATTCGGATGTGATGCAATTACAAGTGAAGGTAAATTGATTAATAAAATTGGAACTGAAATGCTTGCAGAAGAAGCGCGTAGTTGTAAAATCCAAGCATATTCATGTACTAATTCATGGAAATTCGAAGCAAAAACAATTTTTGGGTATGACGAAATAATTGAACAACGCAATAAAGATGAAGTTTGGGAAAATCCTCCAAAAGGAGTAGAAATTTACAATCCAGCCTTCGAAATTACTGAACCGGATATGTTCTCTGGGGTTATTACTGAAATTGGTGTATACAAGCCAGAATCACTAGTACAAAGTATTAAAGAGGCATACCCTTGGATTATTAAATAGCTTGCATATACATAGACTTTATTCATAAAATAACTTAAGAAATAACGAATATTTACTTTAAATGAAAAAGAAAAAAGTTCTAATAACGTACGCTAGTTTTGGGAAAGGACATGTAAGCGCAACAAACGCAACGAAAGAAGCGCTTGAACTTTTATACGGAGACCAAATAGAAGTTGAGCCTTTAGACTTTTTCAAATTTACAGCAGAGTTTTTAGATAAAACTGTTCAAAAAAGCTACGAAAGTTCAACAAAATTTTTCCCAAAAATATACAAGTTTTTGTTTGAACTTTCAGACCAACAATGGACACTAAAATTCTTGAATGCAATTGTATATCCAGCGATATATTCGGCAATGAAAAAAATTGTTAACGAAAAAAATCCAGATATAATTGTTTCAACTTTCCCAATTTGGGACCTTGCAATTGCATCAATTTGGAAAAAGAAAAATCCAAATGCGAAATTTATTAACATTATCACCGATTCAATTTCAATTCACCAAGCATGGATGGTTTGTGACGCAGATTATCGTGTCGTAGCAAATGAAGATACAGCAAAAGTGTTGATGAAATCAGGTATTCCAGAAAATGAAATTAAAATTCTTGGATTCCCGGTTGCCCTAGAATTCAGCAAAGATATCGACAGAGAAACTGTACTCAAATCATTAAATCTAAATCCAAAACTTTTCACAATATTACTATTTGCAACTACTGGAAAAGACGAACGAAATTTGAAAATATTTGAAGAAGTAATTTCAGAAAAACGCGACTATAACGTAATTTGCATAATGGGTCGTAACAAAACTTTATTTGAAAAAATTCATCATTTCAAAAATGAAAAAAACGTTGCCATTTTGGATTGGGTTATAAACGTACCGGAACTGATGAAAACTAGCGATTTAATCATAACAAAATCTGGAGGAGCAACAGTAATGGAGTGTATTGCAGCAGAAAAACCAATGATCATTACACAAGTGATTCCTGGTCAAGAAGAAGGAAATCGTGAACTAATTACACGCCATAATCTTGGAATTATCATGGAAAAAGGTCAAAAAGGCATTGATAATATACAAAATTATATTTCTAAAATCCGCAAAGATTACAACAAGTTCAAACTTGAACTTCAAAAACAATCCAAACCAAAAGCTGCACTTAAAATAGCACAGCTAATTGCTTCTGAATTAGGCATTAAAGACTAATCTCGTAAACTTTTTGTGCATCTAAGACATATAATTTATTACTGTCTTTTTCGTAAAACATATCCCTCGGTCCACTGATTGAATCATCAAAAATATATTGTGCGCTATAAACCGCATTTCCTGTTTGAAGATCTTTATCAAGTACAATCACTCTATTCTTTATTGGTTCAAGTAAGAAAATCTTATCCAAATCAAGCTCAGTGTAAATACGGGTTGGACTCTCAATCGGATCTAATGGAAGCTTTGAAATAGAGAAATCAACTTGTTCACCACGACTAAACTTCTCAACACCTCCATCCCCTTCAAGCACATAAATTGATCCATCGATAGCAAGATCAACTGGATTTTCTATTGCCCCACTTGTTATGTAAGATTCAGCATTTCCATATTTATCACGCTGCCCCGCATACTTCCAAATCTGCTTCTCTTCAGAATCAAGTAAATACATATTCCCATTATAGGCTGCAACAGAAACCCCCTTATGGAATGCTCCATCATTAGTATCCATAAACTGGAATTGATCATTTGCATAATTAATAACTTGCCCATTCTTAGTTATAAAAATCAAAGCGTCGTTATCATCATTATATGTACCTGCAATTACAGTTTCATTATCATCAATTGTAACTGGATCAGAAATTGTATCTAACAACACTTCATAAAGTGCATTATATTCATACACATAAGTACGATCCTTATAAGGAATTAAACCAAGTGCACTAACATTTTCACGTTTTGTAGATAAATCGGCAATAACGCGCGGACTTGAAACATAAACAACGTTATCAATTGTTGCTTTTTCTTCACGAATCAAACCAAGAAGTTCTGTAGCTTTATTCCTATGATACCCGGAATTCAAAACTTCAACTGCCTTAGCTTCTGCATCGCTCAAGATACTTGCAGCAGATTCCTTATTGCTACTTCCACGCAAACTTGCCGTATTGATTTCCTCTCTAATCTCTATAATTACCGCATCTAATCTTTCAATTTCACGCTTAGTTGCACCAGTATTTTTTACATACCAAATGACCCCAGTCAAAAGTACGATCATAACCATCAAAAGTGCCAAAATCTTATCTTTTGTCATACGACCAGAAGTAACAGATTTAAGCAGATTATTAATAGATGCAGTCATTTTTTTACTAAAATCACGCAACATTAAAGAAAATTTACCAGGATTAATCCGCTCTTTTCTAACAAGCTCAGGTTTCTCATCTTCCAAATATTCCCTCACTCCAATTTGTTCATTTGGAGAAAGTTCCGAAAGACCTTCATGGAAAACCATTCCAATAATTCCAATCTTACTCAAAATTTCCGGAGCAAGCGCATCTTTCAAATCTTCCAAAGAAGTAATTAAGTCTTGAGATTTAAGAATTCCAATAAAATCACTTTTTGAAATATATCTAAGTAATCTAGTAGTCCCAACTACAACAAAATCTCCAGGCTCCAAAGTCCCACTGGCAATATTGCTGAAAGTCTCCTCGTTTTCTTTAGTTCTATCAGAAAGTCCTTCGCTAATAACACTACAATATCTTTTTCTGATCAAATAAGCTTCAGCATCTCCGGTTTGAGAAATATGCAGCTCATCTCCAACAGTCACAGCTAAAACAACATGTAAATTCCCTATGAAATTTGAAACAGTTTCTGCCTTAAAACTTTGAATTGCTGTATTGACTTCCTTCAAAGAATCTTCAAAACGCAAGTATGGATCGCGTTCCAAATCAGAAAAAAATATTTTGCGAGCTGAATCAAAGATTGTCTCTGCAATCATCTCAGCATCTGCAGGATTATTTTGGATCTCAACTGTAACAAAAAGTTGCCCAGCACTTTCTTCGCCTTCTCCAAGGTCATAAGCATAGTTTTCCAAAAAACTTCCTTCCTCTTTCCCAACAAATAAAAATTCGAATTGATTACGTAGTTTCATTGCCAATTGGTTTATTCTGTATTTGAGTGATAAACGGTCTTGTCAAAAAATAACCCAAAAACCACTTAAGTTCAAGTAATTCCCTAATTTTTAGTATTGACATTTAAGTAACCAGTCAAGTATCATTCGCGTGCTACTTTTTTTACTGACAATCAAGCAAAATGCTAGGGAAATTAAAAAAGAAAAAAAGATTAACAAAACATGGCTTCCTTAAACGTATGAGTACGAAGGATGGAGCTGACGTTTTAAATGCCAGACGCCGAAAAGGCCGCAAAAAACTTACAGTAATCAAAAAGTTAAAATCGTAATTTCGTTTAAACTTTTTGGATCTTAAAAGTAGATCCGCCTATGATTGCAAAAAAGTACAGAATAAAACGCTGGCGGGG
>JAHJMX010000026.1 GCA_018821175.1 Patescibacteria group bacterium | reverse complement strand
TTGAATGATGAACATGCCTAAATGGTTGATTTGTAATCGGAATAATTAAATTATGTCTATGGTTATTCACGGAATAAATCGAACTAACATCCATAGAATCTTCTTTCGTGAGATCAGGCACAATCCCAGGATAAGCCTTCGCAAGCATGGTTTTCCCTGTCCCTGGAGGGCCAACAAGTAGCACATGATGGCGTCCAGCTGCTGCAATTTCAAGTGCTCGTTTCGGGATTTTTTGTCCACTAATATGCGCGAAATCAATTAATCCAATATTCTTTGCTGGCTTGAAGTCATTCACTATATGTTTTTCGATCAATTCTTTGCCTTCGATATGAGCAATTATATCTTTTAAATACTTCACTGGATAAACATCGATTCCGCCAACCAAAGCGGCCTCATCCCGATTTGAATATGGAACAAAAATCTCCTTAAATCCATGTTTTTTAGCAAACTGTGAAATCGGCAAAGTTCCTGGAATTTTACGTAATTTCCCACTAAGCATCAACTCTCCTGCACAAAAAATCACCTTGTCACCAGATAAATTAATTTGCCCAGATGATGCCAAAATACTCAAAGCAATTGGCAAATCAAATAAACTCCCCTGTTTTTTAACATCAGCCGGAGAAAGATTAATAATTTTCTTCTGCAAAGGGAAAAGAAATCCACTGTTTTTAAGTGCTGACCGAATACGATCACGTGCTTCTTTAATAGAAGTGCCCCCAAGCCCAACAATCGTAAAGGCTGGGAGTCCACGTAAAATATCAGCTTCAACGCGAGTCAAAGTTAAACTTAACCCTTCAATAGCTGCCGTATAAATTTTCATAAAAACTCATTAAATACTTGTAATAATTAATGCAAATTAATATGAAAATTTTCTAAATTAATTCTAAAATTTACTCTCCAATTCTTAAATCATAAAGAGATTCTGCGCTCAAAATACGTAAAATTAAACCATCTTTGCTAACTTCAATTTTTTCAGGTAAAGAGGTTAGCCATTCGCTTAAATCTTTCACGAAATAAATCTCGTTTTTTTGGAAATCCCATTTCCCAAGAATGAATTTCTCCTCTTCAAATGTCATGTCAAAAGTATCATCAGAAGTATAATCAAAGTTCATTAAATAAGGCTCATTATCGCCATATAAAGAGTATCCTTGTGTAGACAAAAAATACATAGTCCCAGCATAAAAAGATGTATTTTTCACTCCTCCAGAAAACCCTAAATCAACTATCTCTCCACTTCTAGTATCAAAAGCTCTTAAGTAATAATTATCTCCATTCAAATCTTTGCCTTGAAAAACAACAACCTCTCCATCATCAGACCAGTCTCCAAGTTCGAGTAAATATCCTTCAAAAACATTTGTACGAGTTGCATTAACAATATCAATAATGTAAATAATCTGTGTTTTCTGCGTTTTATCCAAAATTGCAGCAAATTTTTTATTTGACGAAACTGCTATTTCATAATCCTCAATATCCCGCAAAAAATAAACCAAATTTTCAGACTCACAACTAGCATCAATACAAACCTTTTTAAGTGCACCTTTTTCAGCAATCACGTCATGTGAGATAAAATAAACTTCTTGTTCACTCACGTCCCAATCCCCATTTGAAACATTTGTCGCCTCATCGGAATTAATATCTTTCATCGAAAAATCCCGAGTATCATAAATTGCCATTTTGCCATCTTCAAAAACCATTGCCTTTTCCCCGCTCTGACTAAATACAATATTTCCAGGCTTCTTCGGCAATTTCTTTAATACTGCTTCACCTTCAAAATCAATCGGTGCAAATAGTGAAATATCCAAAAGGCGATCCGTAAATTTCGAATACCCAACTGGCAAGGCGAATATAGTTCTTTCAGCTTGCTGTAAAGTTCCAGGAATATATACCAAGTCTAAATCAATACGTAAAATGTCTCCACGAACAATATCTAAATTACCATTTTGATAATAATATCCATCCTTGATAACGCTGTAATTATAAGATTGAGCAGGTAAATCAATCCTACATTCAATCTCTAGACAAACAGTCTCTTGATTTTTAACAGTCACGGCAAAAGGTGGTTCACCAACAAAAATTACACTACCTTTATTCAAAAACATGCCCCAAATTACATAAAAACCAATCCCAATTAAAAAAATAGCTAAAATTAAAAGTAATCCAAGTTTTCGATTCTGCGCAATTCGCTCTTGCTCAATATTATTCAATGCATTTGAATCTATATGTAAATCTGTATCTATACCCATCTAAAATAATTTAAAATAATTCGACGTCCCTATAATGCCTCAGATCTTCAACTTCATCAAAGGAATTCAATTGAATTCCAACAACATCAACCCGAATATCAGAACCTATTAAATTATGATTATCCAAATAATGCATAATAGTCTTCATCATATGTACTCTTTTGTCACGTGCAATTGATTCTTCTGGCATACCAAAGAAAATCGTTTTCCGCGCTTTCACTTCAACAAAAACCAATTTCGAACGACCATCGTTCCTATCAAGAGCAACAATATCGATTTCCCCATATCTACACCAATAATTCACCTCAACAATTTCATAACCAATTGATCTCAAATAAGAAATTGTATAATTCTCGCCTTTATCTCCAAGTCTTTTCGTTTCTTTCATGCGTCTTAATTAAAACTTAATCTACCAATTAAAATACACAACAAAATTAAAATATATCTAAAATCTTTCTAAAAATACTTTGAATTTGCGTAAATTTATGTACAATGAAGTTCCTTCACTAAAAATGGCAAATGAACCAAAATATTTCACGCGTACCTCCTCACAGTTTAGAAGCTGAACGTTCAACCCTTGGAGCGCTTTTAATAGACAAAGATGCAATTATCAAAATTGCAGATTTGATTCATGATGAAGACTTTTATCATGAAAAACATGGAATGATTTTTGCCGCAATTAATGAACTTTTTGAGAAAAGAAGTCCTATCGACATGTTAACGTTGACATCTTTACTTGAAGACAAAAAACAGCTCGATCAAATAGGTGGAGCTTCTTATATTACAGAATTAACATCCGAGGTTCCTACCGCTTCGCACATTATTCAATATGCCACAATCGTAAAGCAGAAGTCAGTTTTGCGTAAACTGCTTAAAGCTGGAGATATTATTACAGGGCTTGGATATAATGAAACTGGCGAAATTGAAGATTTACTTGAAGACGCAGAAAAATCTCTTTTCAATGTTTCTCAAACTTTTTTGAAAGATAAATTTGTACATGTAAAAGATATTTTGAGCAGTACGTATGAAAAACTTGCTGATCTTCACGATCCCGAAAATAAAAATAAGTATCGTGGAATCCCAACTGGATTTCAGGATCTTGATAATCTTCTTTCTGGATTACAGCCGGCCGATTTAGTTGTTTTGGCGGCCCGTCCTTCAATGGGAAAAACTGCTCTTGCCCTAAATATCGCGCAAAACGTAGCACAAAATCAAAAAGTTGTAGGGATTATTTCACTGGAAATGTCTAAGGAACAACTTGTAGAAAGAATGTTTTGTTCACTGCTAGGAGTTGATTCGTGGAAAATGCGAACTGGGAAATTGACTGATTCTGATTTCGCACGCATAGGAGGAATTATGGATACCCTAAATTCAACAAAACTATTTATTGATGACTCTGTTGGAGGATCAATCGCAGAACTCAGGGCAAAAGCTCGCAGACTTCAAATGGAGCATGGCTTAGATCTTCTCATCATAGATTATCTGCAACTTATGTCTGCAGGTAAAAAAGGATTTAATATGACTAATCGAGTACAAGAAATTTCTGAAATTTCACGCTCACTTAAAGGCCTTGCACGTGAACTTCACATCCCTCTTATTGCACTTTCACAACTTTCTCGTGCCGTTGAACTAAGACCGAACAAAGTTCCACAATTATCTGATTTACGTGAATCTGGAGCGATCGAGCAAGATGCCGATGTCGTAATGATGATGTATCGTGAAGATTATTACGAAGAAGATAGTGATCGTGCTGGAATTACAGATATACATATTCGCAAACATAGAAATGGGCCAATTGGCCACATTGAACTTGCGTTCAAAAAAGAACAAATGCGTTTCATAAGTATAGACAAGCAACACAAAGCCACAGATTACGGAATGTAGATTAAATTTGGAAATGTGGAATCAGGATTTATTCACGTTATTTCCCTTTTCCTTTATGTTTATGCTTTTTCTTTTCTTCCCACTTTTTAAATTTGGGCATTTTTAATACTTCAGGTGAATCTGGAAATAAAAAATTGATCCCCCAATTCTGCCCTTTTAAAGCTGGCGTTAATTCGATAGCCTGCAACAAATTAGGTTGAGAAACTTGTAATTTGAAAATGTTGCTTTTTGCTTGACCAACTTGAAGCTGAAAAGATTGAGTTGTTTCTGGCGGGACTGTATGAATCCCAACTTTTTCATAATAATTTTTAATAATTCCTTGAACTATTGCATCCATATGTTGCGAACTGCCAGGGATTTCTTGTACCTCACATTGCCCAAGTATTCTATCAACTCCTTTGGATACTTCCCCTTGTTTCTGGGCAATAACATAAGCAGGCTTTTGCTCCGCTTCAACAATTTTCATTTCACTCAAAGAACCATCTTGACTAGTGATGTTAACAACTCGCCACTCTTGGCTATTGTGACTTTCCCTATATTTGCTTTTACTACTCATAAATGTTTTGTATTTATTTATGTTTATTCCGTTTGATCGTATTATTATAACATATTTTCTTTTGCCTGCCAAGCTGCGGGCGCAACCATATAAGGATTTCCCTTTCTTAAACAAGCCTTTTATTGTAAATTAAAGTCAACGTAAAAACTGTATTAAAAGCGCAAATATGAATAATCAAACTGATTTATCAAATGAATATAAAGATCGTCTGATAAAGCTTGAACAAATTAAAGATATGGGGATAAATCCATATCCGGATACATGCGAACGTACTCATGAAAATCTTGAAGCAAAAGAGCTTGGAGAAACAACTGTTCGTGAAACAGAAAAAATCCTCGAATCACCAAAAACTGAAATAAAGCTTGTTGGGAGACTCATGTCGTTTCGTAGTCATGGGAAAATTAGCTTTGGACAACTTCAGGATACTTCTGGACGAATTCAAATTTGTTTCATGAAAAACATACTTGGCGACGACAAATATAATTTTTTGAAGAAGATTGATGTTGCGGATTTTATTGGTGTTGAAGGAGAACTTTTCCGCACAAAACATGAAGAAATCACTTTGCTTGTGACGGGTTATACTTTGCTTTCTAAAGCGCTTCGCCCTCTTCCGGAAAAATTTCACGGCCTTCAAGATACAGAAACTAAATATAGACAAAGATATCTAGACATGGTTATCAACGAAGAGACTAAAAAACGCTTCGAATTTAGATCGAATTTTATTAAACATCTTCGCGAATTTTATTGGAAAAATGATTTTTACGAAATTGAATGTCCAATCTTGGGGTCATCAGCCTCTGGAGCTTTAGCAAAACCGTTTATAACTCATCATGAAGCCCTTGATCATGATTTTTACCTTCGTATAGCAATTGAAACTTATCAAAAAGAGGCAATCGCTGGTGGATTTGAGCGTGTATTCGAAAT
Organism: Patescibacteria group bacterium; assembly: GCA_018821175.1. GTDB lineage: Bacteria > Patescibacteriota > Gracilibacteria > UBA1369 > PNNO01 > JAHJMX01. The sequence continues at coordinate 1,613 of JAHJMX010000026.1, read as the reverse complement.
TGGTAAAGTCTTTAGAAATGAAGGTATGGATCCTTCTCATTTGCAAGAATTCACTATGAACGAATTCTACAGCGCATACTGGAATTACGAAAATTTAATGAAATTCACAGAGGAAATGTTCAAATATTTACTAGAAAAAACTCTTGGAACTTTAGAAGTTGAAATCCCAAATCGTGACGGCGAAATGCAAAAGGTTAATTTTGGCAAAGAATGGCGCCGTATCAGTATGAGAGATTTGATTTTTGAAGATAGTGAAATTGATATCGATCAGTATAAAACTGCAAAAGAATTACTCTCGATTATCAAAGAAAAAAATATAAAAATTGATGATGCGGAAAAACTAGGGCGCGGGAATTTGATTGATTATTTATACAAAAAAGTATCACGCCCAAAACTTGTTGAGCCGACATTTTTAATGCAACATCCAACAGATCTTTCGCCTCTTGCAAGACGCAATGATAAGAACCCTGATATCGTAGATCGTTTTCAAGTTGTAGTGAATGGATGGGAGGTTGTAAATGCTTATTCCGAGCTTGTGAACCCAATTCAACAAGCTCAGGCTTTTGCTCAACAAGCAAGTGAACAGGAACGTGGAGACGAAGAAGCACATGGAAAAGATGATGAATTTGTACAGGCGATGGAGCATGGATTCCCTCCAATTGGAGGCTGGGGGATGGGGATTGATCGCATCGTAGCTTTGCTGACTAAACAAAATAATTTAAAAGATGTTGTGATGTTCCCATTGATGAAACCAACAGAATAATTATTAAATTTTTGCATTAAACGATGAAACAACCATTAAAAACAAGATTACAAAAGATTCTAGTTGGAATTCTGTTTTTATTTATGTTTTGCGCACTTTTTGTACTATCGGCACTTAGTGGCTTGAGATTTTTTATTCCACATTATTTTAATGTTGCCGGAATGCCATTTTCCGAGAAAAGTTATGTTGTGATTTTTCAGAATAATAATGAACTTAGACCAACAGGTGGCAATATCGCTGGATATGGAACTTTGAATTTTAAAAATAGCTTTTTCGCAGGGATTGATAGGAGTAATGCACTCTCAAAATTAGATATATCTGATTTTTCCAATCCAGATTTCGTTAAAACTGCGGAAAAGATTGCAGGAATTCCCGAATTTAATGCGGGTAAAATTGACCCAAATGGTGTTTTTTCAATTGATATTACAGTACTCGAAGATTTGCTTGAAATAGTCAAAAAAGTGGAAATTAACGGAGTTACAATAACCCGAGAAACGGCCGTAGCGTCAATTGAAGCTGGTGAGCTCGAACTTAGTAATTTAACTTCATCATTACTTACCAAGGCAATCCTAAACCCGCTTGTTTGGCGTGATACTAGCGATATGATCGTTAAGAATCTTAGAGAAAAACACATCCAAATTTATTTTGTAAATAAGCAATTACAAAAACCAATTGAAGAAAAGGGGTGGAGTGGTAGCTGGCCAGAACCTAAAGGTGATTTCCTTGCTGTTGTTGAGTCAAATTTGTCAGGATCTAAATCAGACAGATATATTAAAAGATCTGTAAAATATCGGCTAGAAATTAATGAAATTTCACCGAATGAATATAGCTTAATTGGAAAAATTATAAT
>JAHJMX010000025.1 GCA_018821175.1 Patescibacteria group bacterium | reverse complement strand
CTGTTCAATCAGTCGCAAACTCCTTCTTCACAGCTTGATCTAGCAACCCTACGGCTTCGCTTTAACCGACCTCCACGCCAAACAAAAAAACGCCTAACGAATGTTAGCCATTTTTTGTTGGAGCTCCTTATTGAACGATGTTAGAACTGGGTTTGCTCAGTTTGCGTGATTGGCAGCGAGGTTGATTTCGTATAGGATATACATACAAGAAAATTACAATATACGAAAACCATGGCTAGAAAAACAGCTACACCACACAAAAAAGCATTAAAAATCGCTAAAAGAGCGTTCATTGCTCTATTTCTAGTTTACCTTATGGCGTCAGCCGTTTTTGAATATGTAAATCCAGCCCGAATTGGAGGGAGAGGGATTCCTCCTGAGAAAACATTTTCAGAACCATTTGTATGCACTGAATGGCTTGGACTAGGCGAAGGTACCTATGATAAATATTGTGATGTATTTACGTTTTTATTTGGTTTTTCTGACATAATCAAAACCATATTTTTAACAGGAGTTTTATCTATTGTATGTATATTGATATATCTTTTTGCATTAGCAATATTCGAGCAAAAACAATCAAAAAATGAAAATTAACATCGAACACAATCCGAACAAAAAAGACATTGAAGTAATTCAAGAAGGTTTAAAAGAACATAATAAAAAATTCACAAATCCAGATAATCATGAAAAATTATCAGTTTTGTTAAAAGATGATGATGGAAAAGTTCTTGGTGGTCTGCTAGGTGGAACTTACTGGGATTGGCTACACATCGACTCATTATGGTTAGACGAAAGCATGCGCAATCAAGGATATGGACAGCAATTACTTCAAGAAGCTGAAAAGGAAGCGATCAAAAGAGGATGCAAACATGTACATTTAGATTCACATGACTTCCAAGCAGTTGAATTTTACAAGAAAAATGGATACATCATTGCTGGGCAACTTGATGATTTACCAGAAGGATATACGAGATATTTGATGAAGAAGGATTTAGCGTAATCCCACACCCCTAAAATACAAAAACAGCTTAATTTGTTTACATTAAGCCATCTTCTTAGTTCTAATCTACTGGAGCGGGTGACGGGAATCGAACCCGTATCATTAGCTTGGAAGGCTAAGGTAATAGCCATTATACGACACCCGCGCATCATTTTTTTCATGCAGCTTTTCAGCGGCAAGATTGATTGTAATTGAAGTTTAGAAAAAATTCAAACTTTTTTATTCTCTTTTGAATTTTTCACTCAATTTATCTCCATTAAGCGGAAAAACGTCGCCAGACGCAGGTACAACTACATCAGGATATCCACTTTCAAGAAGCACATCTTTGAATTTTAGCCCTTGATCTTTCTCCCCATGCACAAGGAAAACTTTTTTCACACCTTTCACCCGCCCAATATAATCAATCAAATCACTTCTATCTGCATGAGCCGAGAAAGCATTGATCACGAAAACACTTGCCCTTACTCGATATTGAACTCCAAAAATGCGCACAATTTCTTGCCCTTCTTGCAATCTGCGCCCTAATGTATATGCAGCCTGATATCCCACTATCAAAACTGTATTTTTTTCATCCTCAATATTATTTTTCAAATGATGGACAACACGCCCAAATTCACACATTCCAGAAGCAGAAATAATAATGCATGGCCCTTGATGATTGTTTAACGCTTTAGAATCCTCAACACGACTAATATATTTCAAGCGCCCAAATCCAAAGGGGTTCAAACGATTATCGATAAATTCTTTGTAAGTATCCCGATCAAAACATTCCGGATGAGCTGAAAAAACTTCAGTAATATTTCCAGAAAGCGGACTATCAACGTAAATTGGGAAATCTGGAATTAAACCGTGGTTAAGGGCAATATTTAATCTATAAACTATTTCCTGAGTACGCCCAACAGAGAATGCTGGAATTATCAACTTCCCTCCTTTTTTGTAAGTATCATTCACAATTTTGATCAATTGCTCATCTGCATCTTGAATCGATTCATGCAGACGATCACCATAGGTACATTCTGAAATCAAATAATCACTTTCTGGCAAAACTACTGGATCACGCAAAAGTGGAATATTTTTTCGCCCAAGATCTCCGGTAAATGCGAGCCTAACTTGCTCATCAGTTTCTTTATCATGAATAATTAGATGCACAACTGCCGACCCCAAAATATGTCCAGCATCATAGAAGCAAGCCACAACTCCATCTTCAACAACAAATGCACGATCATATCCAACTCCGTAGAATTGGTTTAAAGCTTGCATTGCATCATCAACATTATATAGAGGCTCAACCATTGGCTCTCCTTTTTTCATGTTTTTCTTATTTATATATTCTGCATCACGTTCTTGGATATACGCGCTATCTGCAAGCATAAATTGACACAAATCACGAGTCGCATGAGTAGAAAAAATAGGACCGTTGAACCCTTTTTTTACAAGCAAAGGCAAAAGACCACTATGATCAATATGCGCATGAGAAAGGACAACTGCATCAATTTCTGCAGGATCGAAAGGGAACTCATCGTTTTTTTGCGCAGATTCTTTGCGGCGACCTTGAAACATTCCACAATCTAAAAGTATTTTCTTCCCATTAACTTTAAGCAGATGCTTTGACCCAGTAACTTCCTGAGCCGCACCAATAAATTGAATTTCCATATATATTTTGTTTAAGTGTTAATATTTTTTGTAAAACTTATCGAGGAACTTTCCACAACCCTCGCTTTACTGCCGCATCCATAAAGGCTTCCTCTGTGGTATATTTGTATTTGTAATTAAATTTTTTCATTAATTTATGCGGATCAATCACGATAGAATAAGCCATAAGTTTAGCCATTGCAGGAGTTAATCGCGCAATTCGCAAATTCCATAGAATCCAAAAGATCCCTTTAAGCAGCCAAACCGGCACTCGAATTGCACGTTTTTTATAAGTTTTCGCTAAATCACGCATAGTCGCATAAGAATCTGGCGCCAAATTGTAAATCCCTTCAATCTCAGGATCATTAACCACCATTTCAGTTAAAGCTTTCACGTCATCTTCATGAATAAATTGAGCTTTGAATTCATTTTTCCCAACAAGAAGGGAAATCGGAGCTTTGATAAAACTATTTACAACTCCCCCCGGCTTGTAGTAACTGGGCCCAACTGCTGTACACATTCGAAATGTGAAAAGGTTAAGATCATCACGTTTATCAAAATCGTCATACCATTTTTCGAGTAATTTCTTGTAGATTGCATAAGTATAATCGGCTGGTCTAAGCTCATCTTGCTCTTTGAGCCAATCTTTATTGTCTGGATGCGCACCATAAATACTCGCCGAACTAAAATGAATAAGTTGTTTTACAGAAGCCGTCTGATTAACTACTTCAAGTAAATTTTGAGATCCAACAACATCAATTTCATATTCAGCTTTTTTGTCATGCAACGGATCCATTAAATATGCTAAATGAATAACATTAGTTGGCTTTTCTTTTGTGAAAATTTCTTGCATTTTTGCCTTATCACGGACATCGCATTTGATAAGTTTGTAATTCGGAATATGTTTAACTGGCTGATCCCCAATATCAATACCAACTACCTGAAATCCTTTTTTACCAAAATATTCTGCAAGGAAATTTCCCAAATACCCCGTTGCTCCTGTAATTAATATTTTTTTATCCATGATGAAATTTGTTAAATTATCAATAAAAATTGATAAAGTTTTTCAAAAACAAGTCCTACAAATCCCCATAGTGGTAAATAAGGAGGGTTGATCAAACCTTGAATATTCCATTTCCCATGATACTCCCAAGGACATCGCCCAACAATTTTTTTGAAAATAAATCCAGCAATGTATTCAACTGTCAAAATCCCAATTCCATAAATTAAAAAACGTACAAAAATAGGATTTCCAGCAGACATTCTGTAAATCGGTTCAAAAATATACAGACCTCCCAATGCGTAAAGAGGCATTACCCAAACCTGAGTATTCCCTATCAAACGCAAATCATGTCTTTTCACTAATGCCTTGATTGCTGTATAAACAATTTCTAAAGTTACAAAGAAACATACATAGGCAATTGCGCGAATCGGAGCATCCATAATCTGAAATTTTTTATGTTTATTTTCATCTAATGCTATTATAGCATAATTTGTGCCGCGTGGCTAGTCCATGCCATATTTTTTCAAAAATGCATCTTTTTCATCTCCTTCCATAAAATCGGGCTGACTTCGAGGGATATTAAACGGATGAAATTCAATCGAAAATCCCCCATCTTCATTATCGGTAAAATAGTTTTTCTCAAAAACAAGGTGGACCGCAAGCCCTTGCTGTGTCTCTTTACTAAAATATTGATCAAAAATAAAATTCCCAAGTGAATAAAAAATCGGCTTCCCATTGTAAATTTCCATAGGTTGCACAACATGTGGATGATGCCCAATTACTGCATCTGCTCCAGCATCAACAAACATATGACCAAGTTCTTCTTGATGATTATTTTGTACAGTTTTATATTCCTGCCCCCAATGCACCGAAACAATCACGTAATCATTTTCTTCAGCCATTTTTTGAATTAAAATTTTGGCGTTTTCGGTCTCTATAGGCGATAAAACGTCATCATATCCTATAAACGCAACTGTTCCCCCTCCAAAATCTTCAATGTGAACATCTTTTTCAACAGATTTGATTGGTACTCCAAAATAATTAATACCTTTTTCACTTAAAATTCGTTTCGTATCTTCGAATCCTTGCTCCTTCTGATTAAAAGTATGGTTATTTGCAAGATTTACAATATTGAATCCTGCGCGCTTCAATGCATCAACAGCATCAGGCTTGAAGCTAAAGTAAAGTCCACCAGATAAAACACGCGGACGATCGAGTACTGGTCCTTCCAAATTCAAAAACGTAATCGTATTTTCATTTGCAATATTTGCGATATCTTCTGAGATTTTTTCAAAAGGATAATCCACACCATTTTTATCCATATATTGCCGCACTCCACGATCAAGCATTGCATCGCCAAAAGCCAAAATTTCTAAATTTCGACTATAATGAAAACTTTTATTCATTGGGAAAATCAATTCACCTTTCTCACCAAAAACATTCCCAACCTTAATATCAATTAAATCAGGAACTATATCCAATTCTAACGCAGCCGTTTTCACATCTCCACTATAAAACCCATCAAAAAACAAAACTGCATTAACCACAATTGCTAATGCTACAAGTCCAAAAATTAGGATTTTTTCTTTCATTAAAGTTCAGAAATTAACTGAATTACTTTTGCAGCTTCAGCTCTAGTGATTGAATCATTTGGATAAAAAAGCCCATCACGTCCAGATATAATAAAATCTAAATAAGCTTGATTGATGTATGAAATAGCCCAATGATTGACTGTATCAGAAAAAGCCCATTCATCAGATGTATCTGGGACCTGCCTGTTAAAAGCCAGCATCGCAATTTTCAGT
>JAHJMX010000024.1 GCA_018821175.1 Patescibacteria group bacterium | reverse complement strand
TGATGAAGAAATGCTTTTAACAGTACTTAATAAAATTGTCACAAGAGCTGGATATGATGTAGAAACAACACGTTCTACAGTAGAAGCCCTAAGAATTATCCAACAAGATGTTGAGCAAAAGATCGACTTAATCATCAGCGACATAGTAATGCCTGGTATGAACGGTGTAGAACTCATATCAAAAATACGGGAAATCAGATCTGATATATTGGTTTTATTTGTTTCTGGAAATATAGGTAACGTTAAAATAAATCCAAATGATTTATTGCTCATGAAACCATTTGGATCATCAACTTTAATCGCTGCAATCCAACGACTTCAATCTAATCATTCAATGCAGCAAAGTCCAACAACTACACAGACTACACAGTTTATTACCGAAGGATTTAATTCAACCTGCTGATCAACCAAATTGACACATCTCCAATATTTGATGTAGATTTAGTCTGTGCCATTTTTATTCTTGATGTTAATTTTTGCAAAATACATCTGAAATTAAAGCCCTTCATTTAAGCGAAATTAATAATGAACAAAGGGAAGATACTGTTGATTTGTTAAAACAAAATATTTCTCAAATAATTAGTGAAATACAAGAAAAAATCATAAAGTTGAACCTACAATCTCTTGGAATAGATAAATTCAGAATCGCACTTGACCTTGAAGGTGTTTTGATTAATCCAGAACAGAAAACTGCCATGCCATATGCCAATTATGTTTTGCGAGAATTACATGATTCTTTAAATGAAAGCCTTCCTGAAAAAGCAGAAGTGATTATTTGGACATCTGCAGAACAAATATATGCAACGTATCTTATGAAGAATAAAAACTTAGAAGTTCCTAAAGGCATGAGATTAATTGCACGTGAAGACAATATCAATTTACTAAATGAAAAAAAAATTCCACATACAAGAAAAAGTAGTAGCACAATGCAAAAAATATATCATTTAATATCATCATCCAAGCAGCCAGATTTTAAAGAAAGCAAAATAATAGATGAACGCGCAAAAATACCAACATTACATAATGTCCACGCATTAATAGATGATCATTGGGAAGACCATCGGAATTCTTGTGTGCAAGCAAACCTTCCTAATGCAGGAAATCTAATTTTGGAACATTTAGATTTTGGTAAAAAAGATAGTTTAATCAAGGCGTTACAAGAATTGAACAATCACATTAATAAAATTACGCATTACCTTAACTAATCACAAATCCTAATTGGGTCTGAAGAAATCTTTGTAGCGTAATGTACTGTTAAATAATATTTATTCTTGGTAGGATCAACTGCGATCCCAAGGCCAATTTCCTTGAAAGCTGGATTAATAATACTGTCATAATGAGCTGTATATGATGTCCCCTTTTCTGACACAAAAAAGTTGAAACCTTTTCGGATTGAATTGATCATCGCATCAGTACAATCTGGTTCGGTATCTTTGCAGTAATACATCTCCCAAGCGATATTTTCAACATAAGTGTACCCCCCTTGCGCCTCAAAGCTGATTCCAAGATTTTCAAACCAATTTAAAATCCCATAATAATCATAATAAGCTGTATATCCAGGCCTTTTATGATCAATATAACCACGATCTTCGGCAAGCTCACTCCAAATTATGGCAGTCCTGTTTAACTGGTCATTATAAATATACGGAGCCAAATCAAGGTCTGCCCTAACATCATTATACCAATCAAGCCATGTCGCTCTTACCCTACCCATATCAACATTAGCTGGTATATCCTCTCCAAGCTGGGTACAAGGTGAATTCTGTAAATTTATCGCAGAGACAAAACCATGTTGCTCCTCCATTACACGCCAAATCATCTCTGCCATTTCTCCGCGAGTCACCTGATCATTGATATATTCAAAAGAAGGTGGTAAATAAGCGTTACTTCCCATCGTTTCGATATAAACACTATACCAATCAGTTCCAATTGGATCTATTTGCTCAATTTCAAAAACATTCACTAGAATTTTAGCCGCTTCCGCAACATTGATGTCATTAGCTGGACCAAAACTTCCATCTGGATATCCTTCAATAATCCCATTCGATTTCGCATAACAAACATAAGACGCATACCACTGAGATGAATCAAAATCATTAAAACAATCACTTGCATACGAAATTGGGTTCAACCCCAGCTTTGCTTCAACTAAAATCTTCGTAAATTCAGCACGATTAATCTGCGCATTAGGCTTATATGTGCCATCTGCATAGCCTTCTACTATGCCATTTTGTGTAATATATTCAATCGCTTCAAAGTAAGGATAACCTTCAGCGACATCGGAATAAGATGGCATCAAAATCTCTTCTTCAACTTCAATGTCAACATCGCTAGTAGCAGCTTCTGCAGTAAAAGTTTGAACAACAATACTTGCAGCAAGATCAGTGGTCGGCATAGGAGTCGCAACTAGAATATAAGTAAACAAAATAATTCCAGCAAACAATGCAAATAAAGTTGAGATCGCTTTTTTATCCATTCAATTTTTGTTAAATCACGTTATTTATAACGCGTGAGATACAATTCTATCACAAAAAAATCCTACCCTAGACCACAATTTGATGATTATGCAACATTATTGGATTTTTCGTAACGCATTTTTTTGACTCACATATAAAGTTCAGGTAATCTCCGCTTCTCACATGGCTCGTACTTGGCCATCCCAAAGCGCTCTATAATCTTTTATTTTGAGAATTTTGGAGATGACAAATCGGCTAATGAGAATTGTTAAGTTGCCCTTTAAAATTCAGTTTTTCAAACAATTTTGTCTATATTTTTCAAACACTTTTTCAAACACGCCGTAACATAACGGCAAAGGAGAGAACACATGACAGGAACCACCACCCCCTCCACCGTAACCGAAGCCCCCTCGACCAAAACCACCGAAGAAAAAGTTCTGCGGCAAATTACACCGCACAACTTTGATCCGGCAAAGCCGCACATCTACGCGGGCATAAGCAAATTCGATATGGCTATCCCACACACCTTGATAGAAGTTATGGCCGAGAACATCTTCAAAATGGCTGCCACTTTGGACGCCAAAGATAACGTCACAACGTTCAAAGCCAAAATTAACCAGCTGAGTAACGAAAATGGACGTATGCTGTACATGCTGACAAAATTAACTGATGATAAATCAGTGTTCCTACAGCAAATTCAGAGAAACGCATCGACACTTGGCGATGCGCTGAAGTCTCTCAAAAGAGAGATTGATTATGTCGGTAGCTTGGAAACGAGACATGAGTTCCATTCCCAACTTGTGCTTGAATGTACAGATAAACTCGTGCCGCTTTTGGAGGCATTCAAGTCTACATATCAACACCACAACCTCCTCCACTCCGAGAAGGCATTCAAGCTCAAGGTATTCGCAAGGTGGGGAACACATGGAAGCATTGTAGCCCGCGAATCCATGTACATTGATTTCACGTTCAAAGAAGACATTAAATTCCTTGGACAAGAACAGGATATCGAATACGCTACGTATTTCGACATTCTAGCGCCTCTCATCAGCGAGACCACGAACGGTGACTTCGACGAGACCAACACGGTTTTCGTCTTAGGATTCTGGAACGCAATCGAAACCCCAAAAAACGATTACGAAAATCGTCAGCTTGGGATCGTAGTATTCAACGGGAGTAACCACCGTGGAGTAATACGCCAAATGGCTAATTACCGTTTTACGAAAGATACTGGGTATAAGGAGATTGATAAAAGCTTCGAACTCCCTGGCGAAAGTAGACACGTGCATGCCTTCAACGCTGCACACCAAAAACTGAACAAGCAACTTCAAGCTGCAAAATAGCACAAATGTGCCCAAGCAGCTTTCTCCACCGGAACGCGCAGGCAAACGCGTTCCGGTATTTTTATTTACAAAAATTCATGCACAATCTGCGATCAAAGCACCGTCGTAATATTTGACATAATTAAATTCTTTGACTTGCGTAAAAAATTGATGTATTTTCTCCGCGATCTAGCTGTCTTTGCCAGCCCAAAGCGCTCAAAAATAATTTTACGACAAATGCCCTTTGAGGAGACAAAGCGAAAGCTAGTCTTCGTTATTCAGTTATTTGAAAAATCGTACTAAGTTTTTTGTTTTCTAGTTAAAAATCACCAATTCAAACATGGCGAAAAGCCAAAAGGAGATCGTATCATGCAATTGTTACCACAACACAAAATTGGGAAAACAATTTACGTCGGGATCACACCACCCTCCACAGCATATGGCGTTCCACGCCTACAGATTAAAATTCTTGTAAAAGTCAAAAAAAATAATATGCATGGGAAAATGGGGGCAGAGTACACACTGCAAACACACTTGCCGCATGGATATGCTTTTACTGGAGATCCAAGCGCGCTCGACACCAAAGCAATAGGGATGTTCGTTGAGACTCTCAATGAGATAGCCCCTGACCAATATCCAGAGCTTACTTTCGTTTCAGGATATTGGAAAGGATTCACCCCAACAGAAGACGATGAAACAATAGCAATCCTATTGCTCAACGGAGATGAGTTATTCAAAGGCTCTCTCAGAAGATCTGATGGAGACATTTTCCCTCAGGAAACGGCGCTAGAAACAATCTTCGACTACGATGTCATTCAAGGCCCACAACGAGATATAGATTTTATAGAAGTGCTCAAAAAAGCGCAAAAACTCATATCTCACAGGCTTATGATTGCCGCATAATAGCTTCAACGAATCGATCCTATCAGGATCACTTCCCCCGGGAACACACGTTTGTAAACCATACGTGCCGGGGCTTTTTTTATATATTGATAATCCAACTTTTATAAATAAAAAAATATCTGATAATATATCTGTGAAACTTTTAATAATGCTTCTTTATGAAAAAACAAATACTAACTCTGATCGCAACCCTTGTTGTGCTTTTTGGCTATGCGACTCACTCAGCTTCAGCTCAAACATTTGTGCCTTGTGATGCAAACGACGTCCTCTGCCAACTAGATTGTGACTTAGATGCAGGAGTTTGTGGACAATGGGTTGGTGGCACAACAGTTACTCCAGATGAACCCCCATGTCCAGATGGTCAAATTCATCATCCAACTGCTGGAACATGTATTTATGGAAGTGACGCTGCGTGCAGAAGTGTTTTTGGAGATGCTTATTATAATGGTAACGAAATAGATGGTTGCGGTTGCGTTGAAGGAGCGGTATATAGTCACACATCTGGACTGTGCGAACTTCCAAATCAATGTCCAGATGGACAAAGTGAACATCCAGACTCAGGGAACTGCATATGGGATAGCGATGCAGATTGTGAATTTGCTTTTGGCGCAGCGTACTATGATGGGAATTCAATAGATGGATGTGGATGTTTAGATGGCGCAATTTATAGTCATGAATCTGGGCTTTGCGAATTCCCAGCTGGCTGCCCTGATGGGATG
>JAHJMX010000023.1 GCA_018821175.1 Patescibacteria group bacterium | reverse complement strand
CAACACATCAACCGGAGGAACAAGTTCTTCAGACGATCCAGAAATTTCATCTTTATATTTATCTGATTACACAATAGATAGAGGAGACACAGTTAGAATTTATTATACTTTGAGTGAAACTGCTGATGTTACTGTTGAAATAGTTAATGATGAGAGAGAAATTATTCGAACTTTGATCAATGATCTTAGCCGAACTTCAGGTTCACACTCGGTAATTTGGGATGGTGAAGATTCTGATGGTGACTATGTAGATAATGGAGAATATACAGTTCGTGTTGAAGCTGTTAATAACGATGGTTATGACAAGGATGATGTTGGTCTTGAGATTGGAGATAGTAATTCTGGAACTTTGGAAATTACTTCTTTGGCCTTAAATTACGATGAATTTGATCCTGATAACCAAACTCTTCGCATTACTTTCAAAACAGATGAAACGTCTGATATAACAATTAGAGTATTTGATGATTCAGATGACGAGGTTCGTGTTTTATGGGATGGAGTAAACAAGAGTGCTGGAACTTATACAGTTTTATGGGATGGAGAAGATGATGATGGGGATCAAGTGTATGATGGAGATTATACGATCGAAGTCGTTGCTGATAATGTAGATGGACATTATAAAGATTCAATTGAAGTTAGCGTTAATAGCTAAGTAAAAGAAATAATCACTCGTTTTTTACGACAAGAGATATCGTATAGTGCGCTATACGATATTTTTTGTTATATATCAGTTCGCTTGCTCGTTTGGTTTTGATCTTGAGCAAATGTCCTTTTTAGGGTAAAATATAAGGAAAACATAAATAAAAACATAAACATGTTTGGAAAGAAAAAATTTGGAATAAAAAGTTTGCTTGCCGGAATGTTCCTTGGTAGTGCATTTGCTATGTTTTTCACTCCACAGAAAGGTAAAATCCTTAGAGATAAAATTGCAAAAGAGCGTGAACTAGGACATGGAGGAGTTAATGCTGTTGCACAAGGAGTTTCTTCATTTGGGAAAGAAATTGTTCGTGTTACGAAGAACGAAATTGACTCAAAAACTAGAAAGCAAAAAGAACATAATCCTTTTACTATTACTAAAATTTATCGTTATGTGGATGTGGTCTAACAAGAAATCTAATTTAGAGGAAACTTTAGATAAATTGGTTAAAGCTGAGGAAAAAATTTATGAAGCACGTGATGTTTCTCGTAAATTTTTCTTCAGAATGCGCGCTAAGTTTTATAAAGCGAAACATAATATTCAGGTAAAACTTGCCAATTTTTATAAAAGAATTAAAAAGATCATTAAACGATAAAAGACTTGCCAAATCCTGGCTAAGCACTATAAGAACTTGCGTATAAAGGCAAAGCCCTTATAATTATATTTGTTATTAACCGTATTACTATGTCAAACAAAGGATCAAACTTACTATTAGGTATTGTTGCTGGGACAGTACTTGGTATTCTATTCGCCCCTAAAAAAGGGAAAGAACTTCGTGAAGAAATCAAGCAAGAACGTCAAAAAGGTGGAGTGGGCTTCGATACTATCAAAGAAGGTTTTGTGACTATGGGCCGCGAGATTGCTGGATCGGCAAAAGAGGTTTATGGATCAGAGCAAGTTCAACGTGGAATTGATAAAGCTAAAGATTTCGCTTCTGATTTGGTTGAGGACGGGAAGCAAAAAGCAGGAAAAGTAGCAAAAAAAGCATCTAAGCAAGTTGTTAAGAAAGCAAAATCAGTAGCAAAAAAAGCAACAAAAAAAGCAGTAAAATTAAGCCAGGACGCAACTAAGTTCACTAAGAAACGAATTGCAAAGAAATAATATTTAGTAGTCAAAGTTTGATTTAACGATTGTTTCAGGATATAGTTTTTTCGAAGTATATTCTTAAACATTTTTGTTATGGATTTTTATCAAATCATGGCGGCTCTGCAGGTTTTGTTTGTACCGCTTATTATTCTCCTGGTTGTTAGTATCAAGCAAATTAATGAATATGAAAGAGGTGTAATGTTTACAATGGGGCGATATTCTGGAACAAAACTCCCAGGATGGAGGCTTGTTGTGCCGGTTTTTCAACATATGAAAAAAGTTGATATTAGAACTAAAGCCGTTGATGTTCCAGATCAAGAAGCTATCACAAAAGATAATGTTTCTGTGCATATTAACGCAGTCATTTATTATAAAGTTAGTAATGCTGAAAAATCTTTTATTGAGGTAGAAAATTTTTATTATGCAGTTAGTCAGCTCGCACAAACAACTATGAGAAATGCTGTTGGTGAGACTACTCTTGATGAGCTTCTTAAAAATCGCGATGAAATTGCTCATCGTATCCAGGAAATTGTTGATAAGGCAACTGATCCATGGGGGATTAAGGTTGAAGCTGTTGAATTGAAAGACATAGTGCTTCCTGCAGACTTAAAACGTACTATTGCTAAAGAGGCTGAAGCTGAACGTGAAAAACGTGCAGTTATAATTAAAGCTTCCGGAGAGGTTGCTGCTGCTGAGAATATGGCTAAAGCTGCAAATATGT
>JAHJMX010000022.1 GCA_018821175.1 Patescibacteria group bacterium | reverse complement strand
CTCAACGAAAATCAACCAAACCGTCATTTCTCAATTGGGAAGTGACGGTTTTTTGTTATAAAAGCCACCAGCAATCTTTGACTTCTTCGCTTGAATCTGCTAAAATATAAAGAAATTTTCGAAAATAAAAACAAAAAACTAAACATGTTTAACTTCAAAAAATCTTCTGACAAAGACATTCCTGCTGAGCCTCAAGCAGAAAATGATACTTTCACAGATATTTTCTCTAAAAATAATCATGAAACAAGATCAGAAAGCGAACTTCTGACCGGTGTTTTAAAAAAAGGAGATGAAGAAAACACTGACAAGGAAAAAATCCTTGGACCTTTACCAGAACTGCAAAAAAGAATAATTGGATCATTCGATCCTTCAAAAAGGAATTTGAAACTTACCAGAAACATTTTCATTTCTTTACTTGTTGTTGCAGCTATAATGATTGGTTTTTTCTATGTTGAATTAAATCCAGACTTTGATTTACTCGCAAATTTACGTGGACCAAATACAGCACAAAAATTGATAAACAATGAAAAAGCAACTATTACAAAACAAACTTCAATCAATCAAAAAAATTATCTTTTGATGACTTATTACTTACAAGAACTTAGTTATTATGCTGACACTTATGCGAGAAGTCGAAATGATCTATCGATAACCCCAGCTGAACTTTCTGAACTTCAAGAAAATATTTTGAGAATATATGAAAACATTCAATTTAAATGGCATGAACCACTTATAAGTGGTGGAATTGAAGAACAAATTTTCCAAGATGCCCTCAAGGATGCTATGCGAAATGAACTTGTACAACTACGCAAGGAAGACCAAACGGAATCTGTAGTTGCTCAACTTACAACTTATGAAACAGCACTTAGACTCATCAACAATATAAAATTCAATACATTCTTAAATAAAAATCCGGATTCTATTAGAAATGAACTCGAGAATAATGATGACCAACTCTTTGCATTAACTGAAGAAATTTTAAATATTGTTCAAAGTGATTTCAGCAGCATAAGTGAATTAAAACAAAGTAGAATTGAATGGTCAAAAATCGTCAATGAAATTGAAAAAATTACAAAAAGTGTAGATACACTTTATAACACTGGATTCTTTGAAGAACTCGGGGGGATTCAGTATTCAGGATATGATTTCGATATTAAAACAAATCGAATTATCCTTACCGGAAAGGCAAAGCGTGACAACGGAAGTACTTTTAGCTTAATTGCAAACTTAATCGACGCAATTGAACAATCAAGTATGTTTGAAAATGCAGACAACCGTTCATATCCAAAATCAGGATCCGAAGAAGAAGGATATATATCAAACTTCCGTATAGAATTATCACTCGAACAATAACTCATATCTTAAAATGGCTAAAAATTCTTTTTATCGCACAATACAATTCCAAATAAAACTTTATACTGGATTATCTGCTTTATTAGTTATACTAATAGGATTTTATGCCTATACAAACATCTCAAGAATGATGAATATGCAAGCTGAAACAAGAATGCATAATCAATTACATAGCGCATTAACAGAAACTGACAAACTACTTAACGATGAATTACAAACAAGAAAAGAAGAAGGAGGAAAACTAACACAAAATATTCAAACTGAACTTGATTTTGTTTTCCCAAGAAATGAAAATCACACATTATTGACTCGCACACTTGAGCAATTTGAAAACAGTGTTAACAAAGTGAAAGATCCTTTCATGATAAACAATTTACAATATTTAAAAACACAAGCAGTTGAAGAAAAAGATTATTCGATCTTACCAATCAAAGCAACGATACACAGTTCATACAGCAATTTTTTCAAGTTCTTAGGATATGTCGAAAAAAGTGGAACTCTTGCTGATAAAACAAGATTATTAAATATACAATCTATCTCAATCAATTTCATAAGCCCACAAGGTTCACAAGGAAACACAAGTGGAACAACTGAAATAAACTTCAATGTTTCAATGAACGCATATTTCAGATCTTAATTAATCAATTTATATCAATGCCTTCAGATAAATTACAATTATTACAAAACGCAATCCTCTCTGGGAATATCCCTCAACTTGTGCTAAACACAATTAGTTTTGCGCTTGACTCTAGGGCAAGTGATATTCACATTGAGCCTCTGGAACACACTATACGTGTTCGTTATAGAGTTGATGGAGTGCTAAGACAAATTGTTGAATACCCAACCAACATCCACCCGGCTGTTGTTTCGCGTATTAAAATTATGTCTAACTTAAAAATCGACGAACAACGCATTCCACAAGACGGAAGAAGCTCAGTAACAACACGAGATGGACGTGAAATGGATTTACGTGTGTCTACTCTCCCAACAGTAAATGGAGAAAAAATCGTAATGCGTATTCAAGACAAATCAAGGAAAATCCCAAATCTTGAAGAGCTTGGACTTGAAGGAAATGGAAAAAGATTCTTGATGGAATCAATTAAAGCGCCAAATGGAATTATCTTAAATACTGGACCAACTGGATCAGGTAAAACTACAACTTTGTATTCAGCTTTAACTAAGTTAAATACACCAGATGTAAATATCTTGACTATTGAAGATCCGGTCGAAATTCAAATGGATGGACTAAACCAAAGTCAGGTGCATCCAGACATCGATTATACTTTTGCCTTTGGAATGCGAACTGCACTACGTCAAGATCCGGATATTATAATGGTAGGTGAAATTCGTGATCGTGAAACAGTCGATACAGCTATCGAAGCCTCTTTGACTGGACATTTGGTATTCTCAACAATTCATACAAACAGTGCCGTAGAAACAATAACTCGTATTGATAATATGGGAGTTCAGCCATTTTTGATGGCATCATCTTTCGAATGTATTATCGCGCAAAGACTTGTTAGGAAAATTTGTGAACATTGCCGCGTTGAAGACACCCCGAGTCCACACTTACTTGAACATATAGAGAATATGGCAAAAATGATTCACCCGGACGAAGGTGTTGATCCAAATTTAATTGCAAACATGAAATTTTATAAAGGAAAGGGATGTGAATATTGTGACGGCAGTGGATACAAAGGCCGTCTCGGTCTTTATGAAGTAATGAAAATGAATAATCAAATTAGAAAAGCTATATTAAAAAGAGAAAATGCAATTGAAATTGAAAAAATTGCCATGAAAACAGGAATGGTTACACTGGAACAAGCTGGAATTATTAAAGCTTTAAAAGGTGAAACTAGCCTTGATGAAGTTTACAGAGTAGCAAGACAAACAGAAACAACCGATGAAATTGATTTGCCGATCAAGAAATCTGACGAATCTGAAAGTAAACCACATCAACAAAATAAGGCATTTAAAATTCAAATGCCAAATGAATAAATAAAATATGAAAAAAGCAAAAGATTTTGCAACACAATCAGAAGGCGAATTATTCAAACTCGAACAAGCACTTGGAATCGAAGAAAAAGTTGCGCGCAATGAGGAAAAAATCGTTCTTGAAATTGGACAAAGTAAAGAAAAAATCAAATTAAATTCACATGAAGGATTTGCTAAAACTGGAAATATTTTTTTGGATACATATAAAAAATTGAATGATGCGATAATTAATCTTAATCGCGTAAAAATACATGAGAAAGCGATTTTCTTTAGACTACTCGCAGTAATGGTTGATGCTGGAATTCCTATTATCAGATCACTTCAAACCCTTGCAGAACAAAACAAAAAAAATCCAAAATTCGAAAGAATAATTTCTGAAATGGCAGTAAAAGTTGAAGCTGGAGAAAGTTTATCAGGATCTATGAAGCATTTTTTAGGAACGTTTTCTGAAGCTGAAATTGGGATGATAAATAGTGGTGAAGTGTCTGGACATTTGAATAAAGTATTGCAAGATTTAGCTAAACAAACAGAAAAAAGCTCACGAACACTTGGAAAAGTAAAAGGAGCTCTAACATATCCTGCAGTTGTTGTCGTAATATTATTCATCGTTTTATTTTTAATGATGATCCTTGTAATTCCGCAACTCACGACATTATTCACTCAATCAAACTCAGAATTACCAGCAATCACTAGGTTTGTAATCGGACTGAGTAACTTCCTAAAAAATAATGTAATCGCGATTTTGGTAGTAACAGTAGCATTTATAGGACTATTCATTGCATGGACAAAAACAAAATCAGGACGCTTTCACTGGCACGTTGCTTTATTGCACACTCCAGTTATTGGTTCTTTAATACAAAAATCTCAACTTTCGCAATTTGCCAGAGCACTTGGAAGTTTACTTGGAAGCGGAGTTTCAATTGTACAATCAATGAAAATCATATCAAATTCACTCACAAATGAGGTTTATAAAAGAAAAGTCGATTTTGCTGGAGAAGATATTAAAGGTGGAATCCCACTAGCTGAAACACTCAGAAATACATCTTACTTCCCTGTTATGTTCGTAAATATGATAGAAGTTGGAGAAAAAACTGCACAACTTGAAAGTGTGTGTAAGCGTATTTCAACATTCTATGATGAACAAGTTGACGAAGCCGTCAAAGGGCTTACTAAAGTCATAGAACCAGTCATTATGATATTTGTTGGAGCTGCAGTTGGAGGCCTGGTTGCATCAATTATGCTACCAATTATGGCTTTGTCAAATATTGCTGGAGGAGTTTAGAATTTGGCGAATAAGGAGTCTTGTTATATAATTTGTAATTGGAAAAACTAAAATATTTATTTTTTTACTTAACTGCTTAATATGAAAACAAACAAAGGTTTCACGCTAATTGAGCTCCTGATCGTAATCGCGATCATCGGTATCTTAGCAACCGCACTATTACCAACAATCTTAAATGCACCAGGAAAGGCTAGGGACAGCGCAAGAATGTTGAACATTAGTGGTATTATCACTGCAATTGAAGCTTATAATGCTGATGAAGGACAATACCCACAAACAGATGGATGTGTTTCGACTAGCACAGGACCATTTAAGGATATAGCTGGAGATTATTTCTCTGGAAGCAATATCCCTCAAGATCCTTCTGGGTTAAGAACAAGTTTAACTGGGACTGACGCAGTAACTACATGTGCAAAAGCTGGGCAATATTATTATAAGTATTTGGGCGATGCCAATGGACAATATTTGGTTGG
>JAHJMX010000021.1 GCA_018821175.1 Patescibacteria group bacterium | reverse complement strand
TAACCTCGGTTCGCCCTTTTTGCTTCAATTTCTTGTAAATACTATAAATGTTTTTGAAACGCCCCTTTACCTCAGCTTCAAAGCCAAATTCATTTCGAATAAAATCCTCAACTGTAGTTTTGATTTCATCAATAGCATTCTTTCGCTTTTTACCAAGAGCTTTTAGCTCTTCCTTAATATTGTTATATTCATCTTCATTTAAAAATTTAAAACAAAGATCTTCCAAAGTTGATCTAAATCTATACACACCAAGACGTGAAGCAATAGGCACGTAAATATCTAAAGTTTCACGAGCGATTCTTTTACGTTTTTCTTCCTGCACGAATTCCAATGTCTGCATATTATGCAATCTATCTGCGAGTTTAATCAAAACAACACGCAAATCCTTCGCCATCACCAAAAACATATTACGCAAACTTTCACTGTCATCTTCCTCAACCGATGCACGTACCGTGCTGATTTTTTTAAATCTCGAAACAAGAACTGAAACTGAATGCCCAAAATTCTTCTCAATATCAGAAATTGTATTATCTGTGTAATCAAGAACCTCCTGAAGAAGTGCTGCAATCAAAGTCTCTTCATCTACCTTCAAAGTAGCTAGTAATTTCGCAGCCTCAAGACAATGAGACATAATTGGATCACCAGAAAAACGCTTCTGATCAGCATGAACTTTTCTTCCAAATTCAAAAGCTTTTCGCAAATTATCCTGAGAAATTCTCGAACTATATTCATGTACATTTTTTGCAAAACTTTCAAATTCTTTTTGCAATTTATCCATATCAAAATTGATTTATACTTAACTCAGAGTATAAATCATTCAAAGAAAATTTTGAAGCAATTTAAAGTTCGGGTTCTTGAATAATTAATTCTAAATCAGAACCTTTAATATCTACAACTTGGATTCCCTTCACCAATGGTTCCCGATTATATTTGATATCTTTAATACGAACATCCATATTCAAAGTCGCATAATCAAACAACTCTGAAAGCCTATTTAAAGCATTATACTGTGCTTTGAGGTCAACTTGACGCTTAGAAGTTTCAATAAATTCATCAAGTAAATAATTGGCCTTATTCCCTTCAAGTTGATCTATCGAGACAAAGAAATCTGCTTCCAATTTCTCCTTAAGTGTTGTTGCTTCATTGAAACTAATCTTCAAATTATCTTTTTTTTCATTAATTTCTCGAAGAGTAGTAAGTGCTTCCTCTTGCAAACTGTCGAGCTCACTAATATGTGCCTCCAAAGCAACACTCCGGTTCTGAGCACTATTAAGCATTTGATGAATATCGGTTGAAAATGCGTTCTGCAGTTTCATCAAAACATTCATGTAAGTTGCAATAATGTCCGCATTTTGGAAATCAACTTTTGAAACCCCAACAACAAATCCGGCACGTATAGCACCAGAGACACCATTAGCCTCAACATTATCATCTCCAGCCAAAAGTGCAGTCTGCGCTCCACTATCAAAATCCTCAAGCGTAATTCCACGATTATGCCCAATAACAAATATAGACTGAATTGCCGAAGTCCCATTCCCGGAAACCTCATATTGTTCATCATTACCATCAACGTTTGTATCAACAGTTTCGTTTTGAGAACCATCCCCAAAAATAAAACCTGAAACCGCTCCAAAAAGTCTTTGTGGAATTTGGAAAAGAAATATTGCTACCAAAAGCACAATCACAACACACCCAGTTCCAACATATTTTTTAATAATTCTGAAAACTTCCTCACGTTCTGCATCATCATCTTCCATTGGATTACCTTCTCCAATGACACGATCCCCTGAAGTTTCAGGAGATGTAACTTCACCTTCTAATACTTCGTCTTTATTTTGATCACTCGTCGCACCAGCTATTCCGGCTCCAACAGCAGCACCACCAAGCGCTGCGGCTGCGAACGCGCCCATTTTTGGCAAATTCTCATTAGTTAATTCTTCTTGATCTGATTCTTGATCTAATTCTACTTCTGGTTTTTTATCATTAAGATCTTGCTCAGTTTTAGCATGATCTTCTTTAATTTGCTCCTTCATTTTATCCCATTCACTTTTTTCTTCAGCATTACTCACTTCAGGTTCAGATGGCATACTAGCAGCTGCTCCTGCAGCAGCACCAAGCCCACCAGCAACAAGGCCTTGATCCCCCCCACTCCAATCATCTTCATTTTTAAATGAAACAGCGTTGTCAGGTTCAGGTTCGGAGTCAGGTTCAGATTCAGGTTCAGGTTCAGGTCCAGGTTCAGGT
>JAHJMX010000020.1 GCA_018821175.1 Patescibacteria group bacterium | reverse complement strand
TACAAAGTTATCGATCGATGGTAGTATCGTGTATGAATAAAGCAGGATATTTTTAAAAAGATCCTGTCTTTTTTTGTTTAACATTTAAAAACCTATATTATGCAATCACAATTTATGGCTGCAATTAATCAGCTTTGTGACGAAAAAAACATCCCACGTGAAAAAGTAATCGAAACTATTGAAGCCGCATTAAAGGCCGCGTATCGTAAAGATTACGGGAATAAAGACCAAAATATTGAAGTTGAATTAAATGATAGTGCAAATTTTGCAACTATTTTTATTGTAAAGGAAGTTGTGAAAAAAGTTGAAGAACCAGATCTACAAATTACACTTGCCAAAGCTAAAGAATACAAAAAAAATCCAAAGATTGGAGATGAAATTAAGATTGATGTAACTCCGCTTGAATATGGACGAATTGCAGCTCAAGCGGCAAAACAAGTGATTATTCAAAGAATGCAAGAAGCTGAACGTGATGTTATGTATGAAACCTTCAAGAATCGCGAAAATGAACTTATTAATGCGCTTGTACATCGTGTTGAAAATCGTCAAGTTTACGTAAATTTGGACAATAAAATTACAAATCTTCTCCCTACTGATCAACAAATTCCTGGAGAGCAATATTACGGAGGTCAACGTATAAAGCTTTATCTTGATAAAGTAATCAAAACTACAAAAGGTCCTCAACTTGTAATTTCAAGAACTCATCCAAATCTTGTTCGTAAACTTTTGGAACTTGAGATTCCAGAAATCAAGTCTGGAGTTGTAGAAATCAAAGGGATTGCTCGTGAACCTGGAGTGAGATGTAAGGTTGCTGTTTATTCTAACGATGACAAAATTGATCCGATTGGGTCTTGTGTAGGGCAAAAAGGGGTTCGTGTGCAAAATATTATGGATGAGTTAAATGGTGAAAAAATTGATGTAATTCCTTGGAATGCAAATAAAGAAGATTATATTAAAATAGCTTTGGCTCCAGCTAAAATCACTTATATTAAATTTCATCAAAAGGAAAATCGTGCACTTTGTTACGTTGAGCCTGATCAAAGGCCACTTGCAATTGGTAAGAAGGGTCAAAATGTTAGACTTGCCTCTCGTTTAACAGAAACAGAAATTGATATTTTGGATATTGGTGATCTTAACGATAAAGAAGTTCCTAAAGTTCAAGCTGAAACTGATGAAATGCAAACTGTTGAATCTCTCGGTTTAGATGCAGGTGTTTTGGAGAAATTGGAAGCTGCAAATTTGACTTTAGTACAACAGATCAAGGGTTTGAGTAAAAAGGATTTACAATCTGTTGATGGTATTGATGAAAAGGCAGCAGCATTGATTGTGAAGGCAATGAAGAAAAAATAGTGTATTGAAAATGAATCGGTGATTTTAATCATTATGATTTCAGAAGGGGTTTAGACTTTATTCTAAGCTCCTTTTGTGTTATAATCTTATGATTAAATGCAAAAAATCAATATAAGATCATCAATGGATAACGCTGGAATACAAATTCAAAAAGCAGGGAATATACAAAATTCGGGTAACGGTCAAGCCCGTAATTCTGCTATGCCAGAGCAAATCGAAAAAATTGATCGTGACTACAAGGAGACTTCGGTTTTGCAAAAATCAAAGGATTTAGGACTCTCTTACATTGATCTTTCCAAGGTAAATATTAATCCAGATTTGCTTAAATTGTTGACCCCTGAAGTTGCAAGAAAGGCTATGGTTATGCCATTTTTCCGTATTGGGAAACGGTTGCGTATTGCAGTAGTTGATCCAGAAAATTTGGATGCAAAAAAAGTGCTTGAAGATTTTAAAGCGCAAAAATATTTATTGAATATAAACTTGGCATCGCTCGAAGGGATGCAAGATGCATTGAAAAATTACGAAGGAGATCAATATAAAGTTAAAAAAGAAATCGCAACAACATATTCAGAAGCCGATATAAAATCATACGAAAAAGAGTTGGTGAATTTAGCCGAATTAAAGGAAAAAGTTGAGGGAGGGACTTCTGAAGAAGCACTCCAATTAATTAATATGGGTGCAATGAAAACTAATGCTTCGGACATTCACTTTGAGCCCGAAGAAAAGGAAGTTCGAGTCAGGTTTAGGATTGATGGAATTTTACATACAGTTTTTCGTATTGAGGCAAAGGTTTTCAAAAATCTTGCTAATCAAATCAAATATGTTTCCAAAATGAAGCTGAATATAACCAATATTCCACAAGATGGAAGATATAGTTTTATGCTAAATGTGCGTAAAGTTGATGTTCGTGTGTCGTCTATTCCAACTCAATTTGGAGAATCGTTTGTGTGTCGTATGCTTGATTCTGCAAAAGGAGTTTTGAAATATGAAGAGATGGGATTCCAAACGCATTATTTGAAAAAAATGGAAAGATTGCAAGAACTTAATCATGGGATGATTCTTTGTACAGGGCCTACGGGATCAGGAAAAACTACAACTCTATATTCAATTTTGTCAGAATTAAATTCATCGGAAAATAAAATTATTACTCTTGAAGATCCAATCGAATATAATTTGAAGGGGATTTCTCAAAGTCAGATTAATGAAAAACGTGGATATAATTTTGCTGATGGCTTGCGGTCAATTTTGCGGCAAGATCCAGACGCAGTGATGATTGGTGAAATTCGAGATCTTGATACTGCTGAAACAGCTGCTCAGGCTGCTTTGACTGGACATGTTGTTATGAGTACTTTACATACGAATAGTGCAGTTGAGTCTATTACTCGATTGATAAATATGGGGCTTGAGCCATTCGTGGTTTCACCTTCCTTGCATACGATTATTGCACAAAGGCTTGTGCGAAGGATTTGTCCACATTGTCAGGTTCAAAAAACAATTCCTTCTGCAATGTTAAAAGATATTGAAACAAATATTGAGGCGATCAAAAAAGTTCGTCCAGATTTAAAAATTGATATTCCGGAAAAATTACCATTCCCAGCTGGTTGCGATAAATGTAGTCATACAGGTTACAGTGGGCGTATTTTGATTATAGAGATGATTACTTTGGATTATGAAATTCGTGATATGATTTTGAAAGAACAAAGTTCAAATAGTATTTTACTTGCTGCAAGACGGAAAGGTCTTATAACTATGCGTGAAGATGGCATTTTAAAAGTTTTACAAGGGATTACTACTATTGAGGAAGTTTTCAGAGTGACAAGTGTTTCTATGTAATTGAGATATTGTTTGTTTTTCAATTCATACAATATGCCCCGTTATGGTTTCTTGATATATATCCCTCAAGTTCTAATTGAGTTAGTGCAAATGTGAATTCCTGGGTAGTCAAATTTGATTTACTCGATAATTCAAGTAAATTGTGAGGTCTTTCTTCTAGTAAATTAACTATTTGAAGTTCGTTTTCAGCATAATTTTTCGGATTTAAACCTTTTTTGCGGGCTATTTTTAAAAGATCGATTATGTCTTCTGGTTCAGTTAGTAAATATGCACCATTTTTTATGAGAGTATTTGTTCCTTTACTTTTTAGGCTAGTAATATCACCAGGAACAGCAATTACGTCCCTACCTTGATCTAGCGCATATTGAGCTGTTATAAGGGCTCCAGACTGTTCGCCGGCTTCTATTATGGTTGTAACTTGCGAGAGGCCTGAAATAATCCTATTACGTAGTGGGAAATGATATTTTTGTGCAATTAAATTTGGCGGATATTCAGAAACAACAACTCCACATTCTTGAATTTTTTCAGTAAAAGATCTTAGATAGTGAGGAATTTGGTTTAATCCATAACCAAGTACGGCGACAGTAAACAACCCACATCTCATCGCTTCCTGGTGTGCAATCGTGTCGATGCCGCGCGCCATCCCGCTGATGATGATAGGGTTATAATGTGCTAAACCTTGGATTATTTTGCGCGTCATATTCTCTCCATATCCACTCATGGCGCGCGTCCCAACTATAGCTATACGTATAGGATTTTCCATTGCAACTTTCATTTTCGAAATATTTCCTTTCACATATAAAACACCAGGGGGTAGGTAATTATTTAAATTTCTCAGATGAACCGGATAATTGTCTTCATTGTGCATTAAAATGGAAATCCCCTTTTGAGACATATCTTCCATTTCTTTTTTTAAATCAATATTTCTCCTAATTTCTGTTACTCTTTTTATTATATGGTCGCTTAATTTAGCTTTACGTAAATCTTCTAAGCTCGCATATTTCCATGCATATTCCAAATTCGAATAGCATTGTTTCAACCTCCAAAATGGTTTTGGCAATCCTTCAAATACAATATTCCAAGCGTGAAGATATTCTTTCATAATGCAAAGATAAAAGTAAGTAGGTTCGCATTTTAGGACACAAAGATTAAAAAATTATTAAAAATTTCTAAAATTATTCAATCACGCTAAATCACGCTAAAACACATTTAAAAAAACATATAATTTGATTTATAGGTGTTTTTTCAAACTACATGTTCAACGCTATATTTTCTTGGATTCAAATTGGTTATTTGTCGTATCCTCCATGGAATTTGTCGCTTGTGATTTTCCCGTCTTCAAGTCTTATAACGCGTCTTTGAACTTTATCCACAAGATTTTTATTGTGAGTTGCAAATAAAATTGTTGCCCCACTTTTGTTTATTTCTAAAAGCAAATCCAAAATATCAGACGCTGTATCTGGGTCTAAATTCCCAGTTGGCTCGTCGGCAATGATTAATTTCGGATCATGCACTAAAGCTCTCGCAATAGCTGTTCTTTGCTGTTCTCCACCAGAAAGTTGATATGGGAATTGTGATGATTGTTCATGCAATCCAACAATTTTCAAAACTTCATCAACGCGGTTTTTTATAAATTCTTTTGAAAATCCACAAGCTTCAAGTGCGAATGCAACATTCTCAAATACATTTTTCTGTGTAAGCAATTTATAATCTTGAAAAATAATTCCAAGTTTACGGCGATACATTTGTAATGCTTTTTCAGACATTGAATGCACACTGTAATCATCGACAAAAATTTTCCCATTAGTGATTTTTTCAGATCCGATAAGAGAATATATCAAAGTCGATTTTCCGGCTCCAGAAGGGCCGATTAGAGAAATGAATTCTTGAGGTTCAATTACTAAAGAAATATCATCTAATATTGTTTTGTCTCCATAATGCTTGTGAACTTGATCAAAAATAATCATATGAAAATTAATTTCGTGAGATTTCGTGAACTTGACGACAACACTATAAGTTTAGAATTAAAGTGATTCAACCCATTTTATAAACGTTTTTCCTCTAACTTTATAGTTTTCAAACATATCAAAACTTGCAGATGCTGGGGAAAGCAGCACAACTGAATTGTTTTTAGCTTTTTGATGCGCTAAATTAAAAGCTTCTTCATAATTGTTAACACGGATTATTTCGACTGGTAAACTGTCCAAATTTGTTTTCCCATAGGCTTCTTGAATTGATGCAAAAATTCGCGGGCTAGTTTCTCCCATCAAAATAACAGTTTTGAGATTTTCTTGTTCAATAATTGCTTGTCCAAGTTCAGTAAAATTCGAGTATTTTTCGCTGCCTCCTGCAATTAATATAAGGGGTTCCGAGAAAGATCTGATTGCGGCTATGCAGGTTTCAGGCGTGGTTGAGAAAGAATCGTTGTAATATGAAGCGCCATCAACTTTCTTAATAAATTCGAGCCTATGCGGCAATCCTTTAAAATTCTTTATTGTTTTTGAGATTATTCCATCGTTAACTCCGAGAATTTTACATGCTAAACTTGCTGGCAAAATATTCTCAATGTTATGTGGCCCAATTAAACCAACATTATTTTTATCCCCAATTACATGTTTATCCCCGTTGATATTTAACATAATTTTGTCACCATCGAGATATCCTCCTTCTATACCGATTTGTTTCCTGCTAACCCAAAGAGTTTTTGCTGATGTAAGCCCTGAATAGTCCTTGGCATAAGAATAATCAGAATTGAAAATCGCAAAATCTTCTTTTTTTTGGTGACTAACAATCGACTTTTTTGCACTCAAATATTCATCAATATCAGCATGATAATCCAGATGATCTTGTGTCGTATTAAGTAAAATTGCAATATGTGGACTTTGATCCAAATCATGCAATTGGAAACTCGACATTTCAAGTATGGCAATTGATTTTTCATTTAAATCATCAGCAAAAGTCAATGGTGATTCGCCAATATTTCCACCAAGATAAACGTCACGGCCAGCAGCTTTTAAAATTTCATAAATTAAACTTGAGGTTGTCCCTTTACCCTTAGTTCCACTAATGCCAACAATTTCGCATGGGCAAATTTCAAAAAATATTTTTGTTGCACTTGTTATTATTGCACCATTTTTACGCGCTTTTAAAATTTCAGTGTGATCTTTGTGTATACCCGGACTTCTGAAAATAACATCAAATTCACTCAAATCCTTAAAGGCCTTTTCGCCAGTTTTTAAAGAAAAATCATGTGAATATATAGCTAAATCGTTTTTCTGATCACATAAAGTTAAATTCAAGTATCCATGTTTTTTCAAATAATCCTTGATTGCAATTCCTTCAATCCCCATGCCGAGTATTGCGATTTTACTTTCTTTATTTAAAATATCGTGAATTTTTTTATTCATAAACTGTTCGATATATAACATAATGTTTACTTCCAGGGGAAATATTACATTACATGGAATAATTTTCCAAATCACAAAGTGTGAATAAATCTCTATTTATCTGCAAATTTGCTGTTTTGTCCAAGAAATGCTACAATGGAACAAAGAACTCGACTAGGACAAAGTAGAATTTTTTGTAAGAACACAATAAAAATCAAATATGAATGATGCGTTAGATCGCTGGATTGAGGAAAAACTTCAAGATACGGCGTCGCCAAAAAAAATCCAAGAACCTTCAGGCGAGAAGGTAGTTTCTTCGTATGCCGGGAATAAAAATCCTGCAAAAAAGAAGAAAAAATATGTAAAATACGATAAAAATGTAAATTCGTATAAACAAACTAAGAAAAAAACAGGGCACAAACAAGGTCAAAATCAAGGCCAACAACAAGGCCAAAACCGGAATCAAGACCCTGCTCAAAAACCATTTGCGTCAAAATCGCAAAAACCAGTTTCGCAAAATAATCAAAACCAACAAAACCAACAAAAACAACAAGGGCGAAAGTTTAGCCATAGTAATTTGAAGGCGCGAAAACCTTTTCAAGAAAGGCAAGTTTTGCAAGGACAAGGACAAGCCCAAGCGAAGCAAAGAACAATTGCACTTAAGCCAATTGTACAGAGGCCAATGGTCCAAAATAATTCAAAAGGGAAAGTGAGAATAATCCCTTTGGGAGGTTTGGATGAAGTTGGAAAAAATATGATGGTAATTGAATATGAAAACGACATTATTATTATAGATATGGGATTTCAATTCCCAGAAGAAGATATGTTTGGAGTAGATTATGTGATTCCAGATATTAGTTATCTTGAGAAAAAGAAAAAAAATATTAAGGCCGTAATTTTAACACATGGGCATTTAGATCATATTGGTGGAATACCTTATATTTTGCCACGACTTGGATTCCCAAAACTTTATGGGACAAAGCTGACAATGGGGCTTGTACAAAAGCGTATTGAAGAATTTGGCATCCAAAAAGACACTATAATGAATGTAATCAATCCAGACGACACTCTCAAAATTGGTGCATTCAAATGTAATTTTTTTAGAGTAAATCATAGTATCCCGGATGGTGTAGGTGTTGTTATCGAAACTCCTGAAGGGAAAATCGTACATACTGGAGATTTTAAGTTCGATTTAACGCCAGCAGATCAAATCCCTGCAGATTACGATAAACTTCGTAAGCTTGGTAAAAGTGATGTTACGTTAATGTTTTCTGATAGTACAAATGCATTAAAACCAGGGAAAACGGTTTCTGAAAAATATATAGGTGAAACTCTCGACAAAATAATACAAGAGGCAACAGGGCGAATTATTATCGCTTCGTTTTCATCCTTAATTGGACGAATTCAACAAATTCTCAATTCAGCAAAACGTCATAAAAAGAAAGTGTTTACTAGTGGGCGAAGCTTAAATGACAATATTGAAATTGCTACAAGACTTGGATATTTGAAAATCCCAAATGATTTGATTTTTGACATTCGAGAAGCAGAAAAAACTAAACCTAGTAATGCTTTGATTTTGACGACAGGAAGCCAAGGAGAAGCTGTGTCTGCATTGACGCGTATTGCTTTGAATAATCACAAACATGTTCGTATTCGCGAAGGGGATACAGTTGTGATTTCTGCGACCCCAATTGTTGGGAACGAACGTGCAATTTTTACAGTTATTGATAATTTAACTAAGCTTGGAGCTCGGGTTATATATAATAAAATTATGGATGTTCATACTTCTGGACATGGAGCTGCCGAGGATTTGAAAGAAATGCTTCGCTACGTAAAACCAAAATATCTAGTTCCTGTGCATGGGCAATATCATATGAGATATGCGCACAAAGAGCTTGGGCATGAGGTTGGAATACGCAAGCAAAATGCAATTATGATAAATAATGGTGACATCTTAGAGCTTAAAAATCGACAGGTTTCTGTTGCAAAAGATAAAGCTGAAACCAATTACATTCTGGTAGATGGAAAAGGAACTGGAGATATTGGAGCACGCGTTATTATGGATAGGCAAACTTTGGCGGAAAATGGTGTTGTTGTTGTCACATTGCAAGTCCAAGGTAAAAGCCGTAAACTTTTTGGAGGACCAATGATTGAAACTCGAGGATTTATTTATCAAAATGAAGCAGACAAAATTTTGATTGATCTTAAGAATAAGATTAAAGAAAAATATAAAGTAATGTTGGATAAACATCCTCAGCCAGGTAGCCAAAATATCAAAGAATATTTCACTTCAGTTATCAACAAATTCACTCATAGGCAGCTCGAAAGAAGGCCTTTGGTTATTGTGACAGTTATCGAAGTTAAATAAAATGATTGTTTTTATACAAAAAAAGTCTTGGAATTTATCCAGGACAATTTAATGGTGGGCAGGGAAAGATTCGAACTTTCGTAGGCATAAAGCCGGCAGATTTACAGTCTGCTGCGATTGACCACTCCGCCACCTACCCACATATACAAAATGGAGCCACCTTTCGGAATCGAACCGAAGACCTGCTGTTTACAAGACAGCCGCTCTAACCAACTGAGCTAAGGTGGCTTAATTAAAGGCGAATCAATAGTTTTGTCAAAAGGTCAGCATTACACTTTTTCAATGCATGGACGATGATACTTTAAAAACTTCATTACTGTCAATTTTTTCTTTTTTGATATATTATGTGAACGTAAATTAGGGCTAAAACAAAAATGATTTTAAATTTTTCATACTTATGGGGAAGTTACCGGATATACAGCTGGATGTGAAATTAGCACAATTAACATCATATAAAATAGGTGGTAAGGCTGATTTTTATTCCATCGCAAATAGTTCAGATGAAATAGTTGCTTTAGTTCAATATGCTAAAGAAAAAAATATTCCATATTTTATTTTTGGTGGAGGATTTAATACTGTTTTTTCTGATAAAGGATTTCGTGGACTTGTAATTCACAATAAAGCTAAGAAGATTGAAGTTGAAGGGAATATGCTTATGTGTGATTCGGGGATTTTACTTGCTCTTGTTATTGTTGAGGCTAAAAAAAATGGGCTTGGAGGGGTTATGGAATTAAAAGGGCTGCCTGGAACTGTTGGTGGAGCTGTTTATGGAAATGCTGGTGCACACGGAGTTTCAATGTCAGATTTGCTTTATAAAGCATTGCTTTTGGATAAAGATGGGAACGTAAAAGAGGTTGAAAATGATTATTTCGAGTTTTCATATCGTATGAGTAAATTAAAGCAAACTAAGGAAATTGTACTTAATGTAACTTTAAAATTGCCAAAAATTTCAGAGACAGATGAAGTTGATGCAGGAGATTTCGTTGAATTTCGGGCAAATAAACAACCAAAAGGGTTTAGCGCCGGGTCTTTTTTTAAGAATCCATCGCCTGATAAATCAGCTGGTTATTTGATTGATCAAGCTGGGCTGAAGGGTGAGCGCGTTGGTGGTATTATGGTTTCTGATTTGCATGGGAATTGGCTTATTAATGATGGAACTGGGACTCAGGCAGATGTCGTAGAACTTGCAAAAAAAATAAAAAAAACAGTTATGGATCGTTTTGACATAGAGCTTTTTCCTGAAAATATAATCATTGATGAGTACGGCAAGTCTATTGACATATAAGTAAATTCTCCCTCTATGGAGTTGCTTTATTGACAATAATTTGCTACAATATATCGAAAACTTAATTTATATATACACATTTCAAAGGTTTTCATTTAAAAAATAACCCAAATAAAAATGACAAAAACACTACTCAAGAAAGGTTTTAAACAAGCTTTGATTGTCCTTGGACTTACATCATTGCTTCTTATCGCCTTCACTGCTCTTGGAGGAGCAACTGCTGGAGCACAGCTTATCTCTTCTGGAGATGTTCCATCAAATGTAGCTTTATCAACTGGCGGAGAAGGTTCTATTAGAACTCTTATCTTGCAAATCGTAAATTTCTTTTTAGGATTTCTAGGACTTATCGCTGTGATAATGATTATCTACGGAGGTATAGTTTATGTAACATCTGCAGGTAATGATGAAAAAGCTGGAGAAGCTAAGAAAATTATCATGTATGCAATCATCGGTATTATTATCGTATTGATTTCATTCGCTCTAGTAAACACTGTAATTAGTGGAGCTGGAACAGGAGTAGAAGTGTAGTATAAAGAAATAGTATATATAGAAAGGCCCTTTTGAGAAATCTCATGAGGGTCTTTTTTTTATTTCTAATTTCGTGTTGGATTTTTACGAAACTAAGTCAGGATACAATTGCGCGCTCTT
>JAHJMX010000019.1 GCA_018821175.1 Patescibacteria group bacterium | reverse complement strand
AGAGGGGAAACTGCTTTGAAGGAGCTTTTTGCATTAATGCGAACAGATAAAACAATGAATCGGCTTGTTTTACCAAAATCTTATTCTACTAAGGCAGTAGATGATAAAGGTAAAAAGATTGAAAGAAAGGACACCGTGCCATATAGTGCTGTGATTGAAAAGTCTGCAGGAGGGGAATATTTTAGAATTACAATCTCTCCAGATGCAGGGGTTGACTATGTAGGGCCTCGTGAATTGTATTTTGTAGAAAAAAAGACTGGGCAATTCGAAGAGGTTAAGGAAAAGGGGAAAGACGGGAAGGAAACAACAAAAAAGAAAGAAATTACCACTGTTCAACTTCGTGCTAAATATCAAATAGAAGAAGCAAAAATAAAATTTAATGATAAAGAAAAAGCTAAGGAAGCTCCTTCGAAAGAAGCAGAACTTGCTGATCTTTTGGCTATTATCGAGAATGAAGGAGAAAATGGATTTAAAAGATATAGTAGAAGCAAAATTGACCGAAAGTCTGGGAAGCCAGTGGGGCCAGGACAGCTTAAACAGCTGATGAAAGATGTTTGTGGGAATGAAGCTGGAAATGACAAATTAATTCAATTGCCAAATGGATATAGTGTCTTTAGTCCTCAATGGGATGAGAGTTATGGTAAGCCTGAACGTATTATCATGAAGGGGTCTCGAATTATTGCTATGCAAATGCAAGGAGGGAATTTGAAATATGCTCATGAAATTGGAGAAAAGGAAGATCCTGGAATTGCTAGACGTTCTGCTGAAGTTATGAAAAGCCGAGCGTTTTTACCAAAAATTCTTGGATCTATGAGGTTTAGAGGTGAAGGTGAATTCCAGAAACCATATTTTGCGTCTATTGAGGACATGAATCATATGAAGGACGTTCTTGTTAGTTTTGCAAAAAATGCTCGCAAGGATGTTGATCAATTAACTTTGAATTACAATGGGGGGATGACAGTTCATTATGAGAAAAATAGTGATGGAAACGCTTTATTTACAATGAAGTTTGGAGATGGATTTACTATGTATTTTGATACTTCTAATCCAAATAAATTTGGTCTGCCAGCTCCAGATGGGAATGGTTATGAAGAATATTCAAGTGGTGAATTTATCCCAACTCCAGAGGAAGAGAATCAAGCTAGAATGCGGCAAACACAAAAACGTCAAGATGAATTGAAAAGAAAGAATGATGCGGCTAAGAAAGTGGCTCTTGATAAAATTGCTAACGACAAAAAAAATCAAGGACGAGCAGAAGCGACTAAATCATTGACGGCAATTAGCTCTACAAGAAAAGATGTTTTGCAAAAAATAACAAGCAATATGGGCAAAATGGCGTCGATTGCGACAATTACGGATACTTGGCCTAAAATTGCAGATAAAGCTAAGGGTACGTCAGCAATTGATGATGTTGTTAAACACCCTGATAGATATACTCGATCTAGTGGGAAATTTATTTTCAAAATCAAAGATCACAAATCAATGTCTAGTGCTGAACGTCAATTGATTCAGCAGACCAAAATACAAGATTTGTTGCAATTGCAAAATGGGCCTCTAAAAGATCTTCCACTTAGGGTTACTATTGTTCAAGCAAATGGGGAAAAAGTTAGGGGGGTCCGCTATCCTGGAGACAAAACGGTTTATGCACTTGGAAAACCTAAGAACGAGCAAAATCGTTTAAGAGTTAATGCAGGAGATGAAATTAAGGTTACGATATTAACAGAGAAAGAATTCCAATTTCAGGAAAAAGTCACTGAGACTTTGAAGAAACGAGATGTTTTAGTTAAATCAGTATCTAAGAAAAAATCTGAGTTAGGAGAGAAGTTAAAAGAGGCTAATACACGATTATCTAATTTTATTAAATCTCATAGCGAAAAAACGGGCGGAGGGACCTATCAAAGTGTAAATTTGCTTGATTCTTGGCCAAATAAAATAAAGCTGGCAAAATATGTGCCTTTGATGGAAGAACAAATTCGGATTTTAAAGGATTTAGATAAAAGTGCTTAAAATAAATTGAAAAATGCAAAAACAAAAAAGTACAATTAGGAAAATGTTTAAAGAAATCATAGTTTTGATGATTTTAACTGTTTCTGCGCTTGGGATTTTTGGTATGTTCACAGTAGTGGATTTCCCTGGGGAGCAAAATTTTTTACAAGTTTCAGTTGTTTATGCTGCAGGAGAAGAAGGGGCTGTTTCAAATACAAAGACAGATGGTACAAACAAAGGTGTTCCAACTACTGAAAACACCACAGTCTACATCCCACTCGCAGGGGAAGAAAATTACGATGGTTTAAAAACGCTTGATGCAAGTCAAGGGCCAGTTAGTATGCTTAATCAATTTGTGCAGGGAGGGTTTAAGAATCTCAAATATATTCTTGGAGCGATTGCGGTTTTGTTTATAGTACTTGCTGCGCTTAAGCTTATTATCAAGGGGGACAATGAAGAATCCGTTGAAACGCAAAAGATGGCGATTTTCTTTGGTATTGTTGGACTTGTGGTTATTGGATTTGCAAGTGAAATTGTTAAAGTTTTTTATGTGGCATGTCCTCCTGGTGCGGTGGATTGTACACAGGGAGGATTTTTGGCGAGTCCTTCAGCAATGATTCAACAATCAGCAATTTTTAGTCGCGTTGTTCAAATTGCGATTACATTTATTAAATATTTCGTTGGCGGACTCGCCCTAGTTATGCTTGCTCGTAATGGTATCCGTTTAGTTGCGCTTGCTGGAGAGGAAGAAGGGATGGAATTGGATAAAAAGAATGTTATATATACATCGCTTGGCCTTGTCTTAATTCTTATGGCGAGTACGGCAATTGATAAAGTCTTGTTTGTGGTTGATAAAAGCCGATATCCGACAACTGGTGGGGTTACTCCAGCTCTTGATGTCAGTCGTGGATTGCAGGAAATTGTCGGGGTTACAAATTACGCAGTTTCATTTGCCGCTCCTGTTGCGATACTTGTTTTGATTATTGGAGCAATTATGTATGCAACTGCAGCAGGAAATGAAGAGACAATGAATCGAGCAAAAAGACTTATTATGTTCGCAATTGTAGGGATGATATTTATATATGGAGCATTTGCAATAGTAAGTACTGTTATTAGCGGACAATTCTCCGCATAAAATTTTTATAAAATCCACTGGGCAAGTGAAAATTCCCGGATAAACAAAAAAATAGATAAAAACACCTTATATATAATGAAAACAAAAAAGTTCTTAAAATCAATCGCTTTGTTCCTGGCTCTCACCTCGTTTATGCTTATTTTGAAGATGAAATTTGAGATGCCTGCTTTTGCGCAAGGTTTAACTGATGGTCTCCAGGATATTGCAAAGGAAACTAATCTTCCAACATTTGATACAAATGCTCATTCAAAAGCATCTATTCAGCCTGGAGCATCGAATATTACCAGTGCGATATATTACGTGCTGGATTATGCTAAATTGTTATTAGGTTCTATTGCGGTTGTAATGATAATTATTACTGGAATAAAGCTTATTATTGCTAGAAAAGGAATAGATGACGTTAAATCTAAGCAAAAAGAGCACCTTATTATGATTACTGCTGGAATTGTGGTGATTTTTATTGCGGATGTTCTTGTTCAGAAGGTCTTTTTTGGAGCAGAAGGAGAGATTTGGGAAAGTCAGGCTCAGGCACAAATGGCCGCTGAAGAAGGTTATAAGCAGATGCGTGGAATGTATAGTTT
>JAHJMX010000018.1 GCA_018821175.1 Patescibacteria group bacterium | reverse complement strand
TCCAATTAAAACGCTTAAAATAATGGACTTAGCCTTCATTAATTAGAATTATACCCAACTAAATAATCTTGCCACGCAGGGCGCCCATCGTTCTCTAAATTATAATCTTCAATACTCCACAAAATTTCATCACGCCATTTTTCATCAGTCAAACGATCATCCATTGGCCATGGGAATTCATAATACGAATAAACCCCACCTCGTCCAACTCTTAACTTTCCATCAATTGGGAAAATCACCCACATCTCTTCAATATAACCAGTTCCAACTTCAAGCACTGATCCATTTGGATCTGTAGCCACATCTGCAATTAATGGGGCTGGATTATTATCAAGAAGATTCCATGATTCTTCTTGTTCTTCTGGTGTGAAAGTTTCATACCAAAAATGCTCTAGAGACCCACCATAAGTTTTAATAAATTCGTATTCATCATCTGTAAGATTTTCATTTTCAAGCTCTTTGATTGAAATATCTTTCAAAGTAACGAGTAATTCCCCAAGTTTATCCAATTGTTCTTTGTTCTTTTCGCTTAGGATTTCGCGCTCCTCAAGACCATCAGCGGTAAACTTTGTAAGTGAAGCAAGCCGCGCATAAAGTTCTGGATTTGGCTCAACATAACCACGGTCGTCGCGCTCCTCAATCATCGGACCACCACCCATCTCAGCATAAACCTGTTTTGCATAAAGAATCGTATCATGTTTAAGCTCAGCCCAACTTCCAAGGAAAGTTATGAGTTCTTTTTTATTCCAAGATTCATTTTGCATAAACATTGGATATCCAGCTCCATATTTATCACCCAAAGTTTCTAATGTATAAAGCCATCCCCAATATAAATTTTCTGTCCAAGTTGATTTAGGAAGTTCTGTTAAAACTTTCTGCATTTTTTCCATATTTTCTGGATATTTTGCATAATCTGTTTCTCCCATTTCAACCAAAAGATTGTAGGCAAGCTCAGATCCAAAAGCAGCAACAACATCAAGCCCCTTTGGCAACATTCTTGAATCCTCTTTAGGACAAGGCATACTTCCATCTTTGTTTCCAACTTCACGACAAATCAATTTTTGGAAAATTGATGCGTCGATTGTAAATCTCTGCCCAAGGAAACGATACCCCTTTGTCTCATCAATACGGGCTTCAACTCCATCACCTTCTTCAACCTCAGGTGTAAACGCAGTCCCCATTACAGCCATTGAATTAATCCCCGGATCACGTAATTTTTTAGCCTGCTGGATAAATTCTGCAAAATCAGCCTCATCAGCAATTAAAGAATTTAATGTTATATCGTCACCAAAAACATCAGCTGCCACAAACATATAATCACTATAAACAAGATCATCAGGCTGTCCAACGAAGAAATTAATTGGCTCAAAAAGACGCTTCCATTCGTTTCGGATTTCATCACTACCTTTCAAAGCAGAAACCATCAAAAGTGCTGATTTTGTCTCCCCATCATATTTTAGTCTGAAATTTAAACGACCATACCACATAAGAGCTTTAAAATAGCGTTTTAATGGCTCACTGGTAGTATAATGTCCGCGGGGGATATATTGAGAATAATCTTCTTTATACTCATCTTCTCCCATTGTCATAGCAGGAGATCCCGTAATCCCTTGATGTCCAGCTATTAATGCAAGTTCACTTGCAACTTCATCAGCAACAAGAGCTGGAACATCAGCCGCTCCATCGCTCAAAATACTTTGAGCAACGGCAAAAAACGCGACATTACGTTTTGCAGCATTTTGCCAATCTGTTCCTTCAAGTTCAGCATATTGCTCAAGTGATAAAGCCATCATATCATCAGTAATTGACTCTGCAAGATCATAAAGTTCATTTGTTTCCAAACTCTTAAGTAAAAAATTGAAATATAAATGATAAGTATGAAGAACCGAATCAGTAGTTACGAAACTTGGATAATATTCATAACGATTATCCTCATAAATTGAGAAAAACTCGTTATAACCATTTTCAAGAACTACAAAACCATTC
This sequence comes from Patescibacteria group bacterium, assembly GCA_018821175.1. Lineage (GTDB taxonomy): Bacteria > Patescibacteriota > Gracilibacteria > UBA1369 > PNNO01 > JAHJMX01. Next base: position 3,432 of record JAHJMX010000018.1, on the reverse strand, counting down.
TCTGCCAAAACTTTCTTTGTCCCATCTGGCCCATTAACAAGATCGCTATAATCCACATTCCCCAAGTCTGCATCAATTGTGTAATCAGGAACTTGAGCCGTATAAACAACATCAATATCATCCCATTTTGCAAAAGGATCTGCATAAGCAACCTCAATTGTTTCCTCATTCACATCAACCACATCCTCAGTTGTATCAACCACATCTTGATCTTCGACTACAACATCATCGTCAACAAACATACATCCAGTTAAATTAAAAGCTAGGATGCTTGTCACTGATAAAATGGTTACCAATTTTTTCATATAAAACCATTGTTATTGAATATATTCCTGACAGGGATTGTAGATAATTTCACGTTAAAAGTAAAAAAGAATTTTGAAATCATGGCCTCATGGCGTAAAGTGCTGTGGCACATAAATAAAATAATTTTCAGAAAAAAACGAGAAATGAAGGAAGATCAATCCATACTAAATAAACTCACAGAAGGGTCAATATTCAAAGCCTTGGTTGTGCTTTCAGTCCCGATTATCATCGCAAATATATTTCAAACCGTTTATCAGCTCACTGACGCTTTTTGGGTTGGAAGACTTGGAGAAGAAGCCGTTGCAGCAGTTTCCCTAAGTTTCCCAATTATATTTTTGTTGATTTCACTTGGGGGTGGACTCGCCATAGCAGGTACAATTTTGGTTGCACAATACAAAGGAAAAGAAGATCAAAAAAATATTGATTTTATTAGTGGCCAAACTTTAGCACTAATGTCTATAATCGCTATTATTACATCAATTGTCGGGATTTTTGGATCAGAATTCTTCATTGAATCAATGAAACAAGAAGCCGCCGTGAACAAAGATGCGATATTGTATTTACAGATAACATTCAGCGGACTCATTTTTATGTATATATTTTTTGTTTTTCAAAATATCACACGTGGTGTTGGAGACGTAAAAACAGCAATGTATATAGTTTTAGCAACCGTATTCCTAAATTTTGCATTAGATCCAGTTTTCATATATGGATTTTGGGTAATTCCACCACTTGGGGTTGCCGGAGCAGCTGCAGCAACAGTTGGGACACAAGCTTTATCCGCAATTATCGGATTAATATATTTAATGAGCGGAAAAGAAGGAATCCATTTAAAATTGCGCTCATTAATACCAAATTGGACAGCAGCAAAAAGACTTTTCAAATTAGGATTCCCAGCATCAATTGAATCATCAACTAGAGCATTAGGTATGGTCTTAATGACATTTTTAGTAGCAACATTTGGCACAACAATCATTGCAACATACGGACTTGGTACTCGCATCATGAGTTTCGTAATAATCCCTGCTATAGGCCTTGCAATGGGAACATCAACTTTAGTTGGACAAAGTATAGGAGCTGGGAAAAAAAATCGAGCAGAACAAACATTAAAAGTCGCACGTAAAATAGGGTTTTTAACATTAACTGCAGCTGGTATTTCACTTTTCATCTTCGCAGAACCAATTGTGACAATTTTTATTCCTGGAGAATTAAATGTAATTCATGAAGCAACATTATTTGTAAAAATAATGTCAGTGACATTCGGATTAACTGGTATACAAATGGCCTATATCGGCGCCCTACGTGGATCAGGTAACACTAAATTGGCAATGAATATCTCGATTTTTATTCTTGTAATAATGTTGCTTTTCGCATCCATTACAGCAAAATTCACTCCACTTGGATATTATGGGATTTGGATCGCCACTCCGGTTTCAAGCATTCTTGGGACTTTGATAGCAGTTTTTTACGTTGAAAAAACTAATTGGCATCACACAAAAGTCACATAGAAATAGCATAGAACACGGTCACGATCACGAAACATTATTTACTGATTTTGCGCTGAACTTTTTCAGCAACTGTTTGGAATTCTTCTTTGATTTTATTAACAAGTTTTTCTTTCTCTTCTGGATTTTCAGGCTGATCTTGAAAACCATGATTTCTAAATGTATCTGAATCAAATATTATTTTTTTTACTGAAATTCCATCTACACCTAGATCAACAGAAGTAGCCGATAGTTGCCCAGCAGCTTTAGCTTTTGGCAAATCTGTTACTTGTTTGCCACAAGGTCGAAATGGACGATAAATATTCTTTTTATAACTACCAAATCCTTCTTTATAATCTGGATTTTCTTCGATGTATTTTTCATAAGACATTTGAATACCAAAACCAATTTTCACTTCTATATGAGAAGCTTTGCCTACATCAAACAAAATTGCATGCAGTTTTTCATTGTATTTCAAAACACAAAACTTCAAAACATTCAAAGATTCACTGAAAGTATCTTTGAACAATTCAGGAGACTTCACAGCAAGAGGGAATGTAGAAGCCCGATCATTGTCATACAAATGGATTTCCATGGCTTTGTCATTAATTTGTCAGGGATCAAGATACCCGACAGGTGTTGACAAATCAAGCCTATGTTGACGTATTGCTTGCTATTTTTTAACAGCCCTTCTATTCATATATAAATATCCAACAATAGCAATTGCAGCTAAAGCCACAAGTACAAGGCCTAAAACGCTATGCAGAATCGCCATAATCAAATATGAGATAATTGTAATCAAAAGAGCGATAACAAAAGTAACAATTCCAAGTGCTTTTTTCCCAATATCCCCAACAAAAGGAATCAATTCAAATGAAACGCTTAATGGTTTTAAAGTCATCATCAACCCAATCCACATAACAAGGAATCCAAGTATTCGGCCCATCCATCCTGCCGCTCCGTATTCACCCGATAATGTAGCAGCAGCATTTTGCTTCACTCCTAAGAAAATCCTGAATAATTCCTGTTTCTCATGGTCATAATGTTGCACAATTTCCTCATCCTCGATCATTCCAAAAACAGTTACTTTTTTACCTGAAGGAATAACACTATAGCTAATACGAATATCTCCCACTACAGGCTCTCCCCAAGATCCCCTTCCAATATAAATATAATCAACTCCTTCATTTGATTCCAAAGTAGAAAAACGATCTAATTTGACCATATCTTCTTTTAAATCAAGTACATCAAATCCTGGTAATCGCACAGATTCAAGATCAATAGTATATTCACCAAGCCTAACGTTTTTAGCGACTTCACTTAAACCATCGATATCCATGCTTGGATTTTCATGATATTTAGTTTGATCAAACTCTGCGCTATCTGATGGATTTTCTACCCAAGCGGTATCGTATTTATAATAAGTTTTTTCATTCTCAACACTTGAGTCTTCAACCCAAGCATACATTTCGGCTTTTCGGTTAATTGCTACGTAATCGCCTGATTCCAAATACAAACCATCCCCCATTTTTTCTGGAGCAATTAATTTGTCAGTAACATAAACAAAATCTTTTGTTTCAGTTACATTTTCAGGAGCAACTGCAGTTTGAGAAACAATACTGTAATCTACGCGCCCGGCAGT
>JAHJMX010000017.1 GCA_018821175.1 Patescibacteria group bacterium | reverse complement strand
TAGGGCAGCCAGCTACTACACTTTCTGGTGGAGAAGCACAGCGTATAAAATTAGCATCGGAGCTTTCTAAACGATCAACTGGTAGAACTTTTTATGTCCTTGATGAGCCAACAACTGGACTTCATTTTGATGACATTAAAAAATTGCTTGAAGTGCTTGAGCGACTTGTTGATAAAGGGAATACAGTCTTGGCCATTGAACATAATCTTGATGTTATCAAGTCAGTTGATCATGTTATCGATCTTGGTCCGGAAGGTGGAGATGCCGGTGGGCAAATTATTGCACAGGGAACTCCAGAAGAAATTGTAAAAGTTAGAGGTTCATATACTGGCCAATGGCTTAAGAAATATTTATAAAAAAAACGGTACGTCGATTTTTACCTTAAGTTTTTCTTGCGTAATTTCGGATTTGTTGTTTTTTAAGAGTTTGATTTATTTTGTTCAATCTGGACTTTGGGTGTATTCATTTTTAAAAATGTCTATGATTTTGAAAGTTTTGTCTAAACTCGATAGTTTTTGGGAAATGGTCAAAAATGCGCGAAATTTACTGCGAAAATTATGTGTCGAGTGTCAACCCCCTTTGTATCCTTACAAGGCTGATTAGGCTGATTTATGTACCTGTGTGGTGCGGAGACAAAACAGTAGACGTTGTCTACACAATGGGTGTCTTATAGGCGTTGTGTAAAGTTTAACAAAGTTTAATCAAATTTAGCAAAATGGCTTCAAATGGTGTTAAAACTGCGTAGAGTTAAATTAAGCTTGTCAAAACTATTGAAAAGTTATTTAAGTTGTGTTATATATAATCATGCTTTTTGAAATTTAGACAGATTGTGTGAAACTTGCTTAAATGCGTTAAAAGTGCTAGAATTTATTTAGATTAAGCTCAATTGCTTGAAGTTGTTCTAATTAAGTTCAAATGAGAAGTAGGCTATTAACGACAGAACAGGTTTCACAAATTCTACAAATTCATCCATTCACGGTACTTAAGTATATTAAGAGCGGGAAATTGAAAGCTATTAAGCTAGGTAGAGTATGGCGTATTAGTGAAAATGATGTAGACGAGTTCTTGGAAGATAGATCCATAGCCTTGAGTTATAATTCCCCAAGTTATAACGCTCCAGAACCGACTGACATTAAAATTACGCTAAAAGACGAAGAACAAGAGCAAGAACAGGAACAAGAAGGAGGAAACCATTTTATCATTGGATGATAAATTTCATACTTTTATTAAGTATTGAAAGAAACAAACATGATCTTTAACTGCATTAGTTGTGGTAAGGCTGTCTCTAGCATGAGAGACGTTTGTCCTTATTGCAAATCTGACATAACGGAAATAAATGAGAAATTGAATAAATCTCATCACCAGGAGCTACTGAAAAGTAGATTAAAAGGAACTATCCTTGCGCTGGTACATCGCTAAGCAAATTTGATTCATTTCAAATAAAGCCCTAGAAAAGCCTTAGCAGAAACTCCCTTGAACCGGGAGTTTTTGTGTGTCTGGACATTTATTGTTTCTACTTTATTTACACTGCCTGTCTTTTGTTGCTTTGGTGCAGTCAGTCATATTCTCGATAGGCTTGTATGTGTTTTTTAGAATTTCATTTAACTCTTTCACTTTATTTTCGAAATCCTTCGACATAGTGTCGCTACCATTTTTGTATAATGCTTCGTACTCGGCCATGAGAGTTGCTTTATCTGTTTTCGTAGCATAAGTTTCGCTTTCGACTGCGGTTTTGTTTTGTAATTCAATGACTGTAGGAGCACTAGTGATTGGCATTTTTTTCTTAATTTCATTGTAAATTTGGTCGATGCCTTTTTTGACAGGGAGTCCATTTAATCTAACGTCCAAAACTCCTCCAAGGAATTGCCCAGTGCGTTGTACTGGTGCGTTTAAGCTTTTATCCCAATGATCTTTTATAGCTTTTCCTGTTCCACCCATGCTTTTGAAGTTTGTAACTAAGCTGTTCCATTTGTCTTTGATCATTTTAATTCCAGGATCTTGGCATTCTGCGTAAGTTTTGCTTATGCGATCACCATATTTTGCTTTGAATTCTTTAAATAAATTTAGAACTTCTTCTTCAGTAAAATATGATTTATTAATGTAAAAATTATCTCTAAACCCTTGATAAACCTTTTCGTCAGCCACTTTTATTAATTTGCTGTTTCCCAGGTCAACGAAATTGCGCAAGAAATAAAGCTCTGCTTCAAGTTTATAATATGTTTTTGCAAGTGATTGAGCTCGAGTTGACGCGCATGTCAGGAATGCATTGCGGATTTGTTCGCGAGCTTTTTCTAGTTTTTTGAGTATATTGTCTATGTCCATGTAGTAACAAATATTTTTGTTGTATCTGTAGAAGATGTCTTTCCAGTACTCAACAAAGCCATCATATGAAATTGTTGCAGAAATAAATGTTGACCAATCTCTTTCGCACAAAGCTTCTTTGCCGCTTTTAACCTGTGCGTTAGCAGATATGATATTGAACATTACCGAAAATAATACTGTGAGTATGATTATTATTTTTTTCACTAATTTTATTTTATTTTTTGTATGCATAGTTTAAGAACAATCTTTTTTACTTGATATATTTGTGCATGGAGTTTTCATTTGGTCGAATTTTTCCTTAATATTGGCGAAGTGTTTATTCATGTCTGTAAGCTCGTTAATGATCAGCTGATATCTAGTTCCTTGAGTTTCAGCTTGAGCTTCAAGTGTTTTTTGATCTGTATCTTTAGTAATCTCTTGATTTGTTCCTTCTACAATGTTGTTTGTTCTTTCTACAACATTTTCCAAAGTTGCATCTTCCGTTACGTTATTTAGAGCTTTTTTTGTTGCAGTGTCTTCAATTGTTTTTGTTTCGGTTGAAGTTGAGTACCAGAAAGGCTTATAACGTTCATTGAATTTTTCCCATTCTTTTGCAAGATTTGAGTTGAAGAAGGCGTCTTTGTTTTGTGGTTGCTTAGCAGGGACAGCCATAGTTATTATTTTCATATTGGCTGGAAGATTTGTGAATGATGATTTACACTTTGAAACTTCCAATATATTTCCAGTAAGTTTGTTTGGTGAAAGTGGTTTTTGCAATAACTTGTCCAATGCCTTATTGATATTTTGAACATGACAGGCGGTACAATTATCTGATTTTTGATAAACTTTTGCTTCCTTCATATCAAATGAAATTTCAATACAATATGGTGCGCCATCAGGACATAGAAATTCTGCATCCCAAGGATCTGGATTAGCTGTTGGGAAATTGTCACTGTCTACTTCGTTATCCTTTGCTGCATCAGTGTCTGAGCTATCTGTCGTGTCTTGATTTTCATCAAAATTGTCTAGTGCATTTTGTAATATATTGTCGCTATTCAAACACTCCATTGGATTTGTTCCATTTTCATATTTGTCTTCATCATTTGCTCCGATATCATTTGTTTCATTGTCTTCTCCAAACAGATCGTTCATAGCTTCTTCATCAGTCGTGTCTTTTATTTCGATTTTTGGTGAATCAAATTTTTTCCCAAAATCGTTTGCACTTGTTTCATTAAATAATAAAATTTCTATTATATTAAGGTCATAAATAAGATCAAAATCTGAATTCGAAGTATCTCCATCGCTGAAAATTTCACTTGGTTTAATCGTAGATTCAAGATCACTTTTAAAGCTTGCTGTCTCTAGTTCATCGCTAAAATCTTGAACGATTTTTTGGTATTGCGCTGTGATTTTCTCAAGAGAAAGTTGTTTGTTTTTGTTAATTAATACAGAAAGGTCGCCCCCACGGACCATTCCATTGATTTGGCTTTCAGTTAATCCATATTTATTTGCAATACTCTTTTGTACAGAACTCTCAGGATCCAAATTTACTGTTTTATAAATTTTGTTATATAAATCTTTTCCAGCAAAATTCCCAGAAGTGTCGGTTGCAGCTGAAACTTGGCTAGTTGCAGTATTTACACTTACTATTAGTGCTAAAATTATTATGAGTTTCGATATGTGTGTGAGTATTTTTTTCATAGTTTTTAAGTACATTCTGCTGTAGTTGCGTCTATAAATTTGCCAGGTAATTGTTCAACTTCTTGTCGAATGTTAGACATTTTTTTATTATATTCTGTTAAGTTTTTAATAGTTTCTTGATATTGAACATGCATTGGGTAGGCAATTTTCAATTCGTTGTAAGCTTGAAGTGTTGCGTCTAATGCTTTTTTAGCCCTTCTTAACTCGGTGTTAATTTCATTGTATTTTGCTGTTTGTTTGGCTGAAACTTGGAAAATATCATCATTTTCTTCGATCTCTACGTTTGTACTTCTTGCAAGAAGAGCATCTTGATATTGTTCGAATTCTTTTGCGGCAGTTATCGCAATGCAAAAAGTGCTGTAATTGTCTTCTGCACAGTCGTCGCCTACAGGCGATTTGTCTGTTCCTTTTCCATCTATCATTAATTTAATTTTTGTATTAAACATATTATTCATTCTTTCATTATATTTTGTTTCTAGTTCTGCCAGGCTCAATTTTGTATTTTCGTATTGGTTAGTAGTTGCAGTTGCTGCATACAAATTTTCAATAGGCAGTAGGCTTATTGCCCCAAATAATACGATGATCGATATTGTCCAAATTTTTATATTTCTTGATTTAAGCATGATAGCTTGAAGTTATTTTCTTATAAACATTTACTAGTGAAGCAAGTTATACGTTCTTGTAGGCTTTCCCATTTTCCATACATTTGATTTACATTGCGGCTTAGTTTGTCGAGTTTTGCATTGATATTTTGTACTTTAGTCATGAGCGCTGAACTTGTTTTGATGTTTGATGTGTCTACAAAATATTTACGCATAAGTTTTTCCATTAAGGTGATTTCTGTTTGCATTTCACTATAGCAATCAATTAAATCACTTGATTCTGTGTGTTGAGATAATCCAGGCTGTGGAGTGTAAGTATTGTATTTGTCACGTAAAGTATTCTTATAAAGCTGGAATCGTTTAAGCATTAGGTCAAGAAGTGATGAATTTGTGCTTTTATTTTGTAAAAGGCTTTGCATGTAGTCTCTGAATTTTTGACTTTCTTCTGCGACAAATGGGCGCATTTCTAATGTGCAGCTTATGTTTGTTACATTATTTGTTTCTTCAGCTCCTTGTGCCAAAGTTCCAAGATAAGTTGATGCAAAAATGATGCAGCAAATAGTTGCAAGAGTGATTGCGCCTATATAATTCATTTTTTTTGTAGTTTGTATGTTCATATTTTAATTGTTAGAAAGGCCTTTAAATATTAATTCATTACTTTTTGCAAAGATTTCCGACATATCGTTTGTCCCAATTGCGCCGAAGAATTTGTCACCAGG